>JALHSW010000480.1 GCA_022865365.1 Acidimicrobiia bacterium
ACGGCACCGCGAGGCGCTGGAACACCGCGTCGTAGAACCCGACGCCATCGGCGGTCGGGCCGCCGAGGATCAGATCGTGCACGCGACGCAGGAACTCGCCGCTCTCAGCTCCACCGATGATCCGGTGGTCGTAGGTGTTGGTGAGCGTCGTGACGGTGCTCACACCCAGGCGGGCGAGCGCCTGCGGGTCGGCCCCTTCGTACTCCGACGGAAAGCCGATCGCGCCGACCCCGAGGATGAATCCCTGGCCGGGCATCAGGCGCGGTACGGAGTGGACGGTGCCGATCATGCCGGGGTTCGTGATCGTGCCCGTCGTGCCGACGAAGTCGTCGGGTGACATCTGGCCGCTGCGGACCTTCCGGATGAGCGCCTCGTACGCGCCCCAGAACCCGGTGAAGTCGAGCGCCTCGGCGCGCTTCACGTTGGGGACGAGCAGTGATCGAGTCCCGTCCTTACGTTCGACATCGACCGCGAGGCCGAGGTTCAGGTGCGGGTGACGCACGATCGTGGGCTTACCGTCGGTCTCGGCGTAGCTCGAGGTGAGGTTCGGGAACTCGTCGAGCGCGCGCACGACTGCGTACGCGATGAGGTGCGTGAAGCTCACCTTCCCTCGGCCGGTGCGCCCGAGGTGGTTGTTCAGGATCTGACGGTTGACCTCGAGGAGCTTCGCGGGGACCGAACGCACCGACGTCGCGGTGGGGACGGTGAGGCTCGCCTCCATGTTCTCGACGATGCGTGCGTGCACTCCCCGGAGTGGCTCGCTCCGGTCGGCGTCATCCGTCGTTCGGTCGTCTGGCGTTCGGTCGTCTGGCGTTCGGTCGTCTGGCGTCGGGCCGTCTGGCGTCGGGCCGTCGGCTGTCGAGATGGTCGGCGCCGGCGAGGCGGCCTGGCCGTTGTCGCGGTCCTGTGCCGCGAAGTACTCCTGCCACCGATCGGGCACCGAAGCGGGATCGCCCCGGTACTGCTCGTAGAGGTCCTCCACGAGGCCCTCGTTGGTGCCGACTCCCTCGAAGCTCACGCTCCCATGCTCGCGCGGCCGTGCGATCGCCGAAATGGCCGGCGGCGGAACGCGAGGGGGCTCAGGGCGCTGGGGGCCGGGCGTCGGGGCTATCGGCGGAGGAGCTCGGCGACCTCGAACGCGAGGTCGAGGGACTGGCGGGCATTGAGCCGGGGGTCGCACATCGTCTCGTACTGCCGTTCGAGGTCGGCGCCGAGCACGGCGTCGGCGCCGCCGAGGCACTCGGTGACGTCCTCGCCCGTGAGCTCGATGTGCACGCCGCCGGGCCACACGTCGGCGGCCTTGCACACGGCGAAGAAGCTCTGGAGCTCGCGCATGATGTCGTCGAAGCGCCGGGTCTTGTACCCGCTCTCGTGCTGGAACGTATTGCCGTGCATCGGGTCGCACGCCCACAGCACCGGGTGGCCGGCGTTCTGGACTGCTTGGAGGAGCGGCGGAAGCGTGGCGTCGATGGCGTCGGCACCCATGCGGCTGAAGAGCACGAGACGTCCGGGTTCACGGGCCGGGTTGAGGCGCTCGCAGAGGGCGATCACCTCCTCTGGCGTCGTGGTGGGTCCGAGCTTCACACCGAGCGGATTGCGCACACCGGCGAGGAACTCGACGTGCGCGCCGTCGCGGTCGCGCGTGCGCTCTCCGATCCAGAGCAGATGGGCCGAGCAGTCGTACCAGTCGCCCGTGATGGAGTCGCGGCGCGTGAGCGCTTCCTCGTACCCGAGGAGCAGCGCCTCGTGCGCCGTCCACACGTCGACCTCGTGGAGCTGGAGCTCGGCTTCGAGGTCGATGCCGCATGCACGCATGAAGCGCAGGGCGCGCTCGATCTCGGCGGCCACCGCTTCGTAGCGGCGCCCTTCGGTGCTGCTCGCGACAAACTCCTGGTTCCACGCGTGCACCCGCGAGAGGTCGGCGAAACCACCCTTGGCGAACGCGCGCACGAGGTTCAAGGTCGCCGCGGACTGGTGGTACGCCTGCACGAGGCGCGCCGGGTCGGGGCGACGGGCGAGCTCGTCGAACGCGAAGTCGTTGACGGTGTCGCCACGGAAGCTCGGCAGCGTGACTCCGTCGCGCGTCTCGGTCTGCGACGATCGCGGCTTCGAGAACTGGCCCGCTATGCGACCCACCTTCACCGTCGGGACGCCGCTGCCGTACATGAGCACGACGGACATCTGGAGGATGACCCGCAGCTTGTCGCGGATCGCGTCGGCCGAGAAGGCATGGAACGACTCGGCGCAGTCGCCCGCGACGAGCACGAACGCCTTGCCCTGCTGTGCGAGCGCGAGCTGCTCGGTGAGGGTCCGGGCTTCGCCGGCGAACACGAGGGGCGGCATCGCGCGCAGGTTCGCGAGCGCGGTTTCGAGGGCATCGTCGTCGGGCCACTCGGGTTGCTGCGCTGCGGGACGCGCCCGCCATGTGGCGGGCGTCCATCCGTCGTCGAAGAGCTCGGCCATGCTCATCAGAGGTAACCGCTCGGTGGGCCCCCTGGGCCTCCTGGGTCCCCTGGGACCCCTGGGATACCCGAACCGCCGGGGTTGCCGGGGCCGGGTTCGGCCCCGCCGGTCTCGAGTGCATGTCGGCGCACTTGCTCGAGCTGGCCCTGGGCCATCGACTGTTGGGTGAACAGGGTCGCCTGGATGCCGTGGAACAGCCCTTCGAGCCAGCCGACGAGCTGGGCCTGGGCGAGGCGCAGCTCGGACTCGCTCGGCGCCTCGGAGGTGAACGGCAGCACGACCTCCTCGAGCTCGGCCTGGAGCTCGGGTGAGAGCACGGTCTTGAGCTCGTGCACCGACTTCTCGTGAATCTCCCGCAGGCGACGGCGCCCGGCGTCGTCGAGCGGTGCTCGGCGAACCTCTTCGAGCATCTGGCGCACCATCGACGCGATCCGGATGAGCTTCGTGGGCTTGGTGACCTGCTCCGACTCACCGTCGGCGGAACCGGCCTCGGCGCCGCCCGGAGTCGCGAGCCCACCGATGTCGAGCACCTCGGGGGTGACCGGCTCGGAGGTGTCGGGCGTGGCGTCCATCGTGGCGGCTCTCCTGCGAAGGGGGACTCCCCAGGATAGGGACCGCGAGCGTCCGGTGACCTACTGACTTCCGATCCCAGTCGTCTGCCTTAGGGTTGAGTGATGGAGATGCTGGTCGGCGCGCTGCGCCGCGCGCTCACCGAGATCGGCGTCGACATCGATGGGGTCACGATCGAGCTCACCGTGCCGCCCCGGCCCGAGCACGGGGACTGGGCCACGAACCTCCCACTGCAGGTGGCCAAGCGCGCCGGCGTGAAGCCCCGCGATCTCGCCACCCGTCTCGCCGCCGCGATCGAGGCCGATCCGCCCCTGCACTTCGACCGGGTCGAGATCGCCGGCCCCGGCTTCCTGAACTTCTTCCTCGCGCCGACCTGGCTGCACGACGTGCTGCGCCTCGTCGTCGCGTCCGGCGACCGGTACGGCTCGGGCACCGCGCTCGCCGGTAGCCGAATCAACCTCGAGTTCGTGTCGGCGAACCCCACCGGACCGTTGCACGCGGGCGGTGGCCGTTGGGTGGCCGTCGGCGACGCGCTGGCCAACCTGCTCGCGTCACAGGGTGCCGAGGTGCATCGGGAGTACTACCTGAACGACGCCGGCAACCAGCTCGGAACCTTCGGCGCGTCGTTGTTCGCGCGGTACCGGGGTGAGCAACCTCCGGAAGATGGGTACCAGGGCGAATACCTCATCGAGATGGCGCCTCGAATGCGCGCCGAGCTCGGTGACGAGGTGACCGAGGAGCAGGCGCAGGAGTGGGGCTACCGCGATGTGGTACGTCAGCTCGAGGACGACCTCGCCCGCATCGGTGTGCGATTCGACACGTGGTTCTCGGAGCGCACGCTGCATGATCGGGGTGAGGTCGAGCGCGTGCTCGGCGAGCTCCGCGAGCGCGGTGTCACGTTCGAGGCCGATGGCGCCACCTGGCTCCGCACGTCCGACTACGGCGACCAACGCGATCGCGTGCTCGTGAAGTCGGACGGTTCCACGACGTACCTCTGCAACGACCTCGCGTACCACGAAGACAAGTTCGTGCGGGGCTGGGAGCACCTCATCGACATCTGGGGTGCGGATCACCACGGTCAGGTGAAGAGCCTCCAGGCCGGACTCGTCGCGCTCGGTCACCCGGCCGGTGAGCCCGAGGTGATGCTCGGGCAGCTCGTGAAGCTCCTGAAGGGCGGCGAGCCCGTACGGCTCTCGAAGCGTGCCGGCGACATCGTCGCACTCGCCGACATCCTCGACGAGGTCGATCCCGATGTGTGTCGGCTGACGTTCCTGCTCCAGGGCATCGACACCGCGCTGACGTTCGATCTCGACGTCGTGACGGCGCAGTCGATGGAGAACCCCGTCTACTACGTGCAGTACGCGCACGCTCGGGTCTCATCTATCGCGCGCCGAGCCGAGGCGGAAGAGGTGAAGCGCGTGCCGATCCTCGACGCAAACCTCGCACCGCTCACCCACGAGCGTGAGCTCGAACTGCTGCGCGCCCTCGCGGTGTACCCGGATGTCGTCGCGGAGGCGGCCCAGATGCGGGCACCGCATCGCGTCACCACCTGGGTGCGCGACTTCGCGAAGAGCTTTCACGGCTTCTACCGCGACTGCCGGGTGATCACCGACGACCTCGCGCTCACCCAGGCGCGGCTCTGGCTCGCCGAGGCCTGTCGCCTCGGGCTCAAGAACGCGCTCGACTTGCTGGGCGTCCATGCTCCCGACGAGATGCGCCGCTTCGACGAGGAGGATCGTGACACCCCCGGGGCCGGGGTCCCGTTGTGATCAACGAGGCACCGCTCGATCCGTCGCTGCTGCCGCCCGGGCTGCGGCACTTCGACGCCGCCGGGGTGGCGGCGGAGTTCGGGACCCCGACGTTCGTCTACGACGAGGACGAGCTGCGCCGGCGCTGTCGCGAGTACGCGGTCGGCTTCGGGCCCGACGCGGTCGCCTACGCAGCCAAGGCGTTTCTGTGCACCGCGATGGCGCAACTCGTGGTGAACGAGGGGTTGCACCTCGATTGCGCCACCGGAGGCGAGCTGCACGTCGCCCTGGGTGCCGGGGTCCCCGGAGCGCGGATTGTGCTCCACGGCAACAACAAGTCCGAAGCCGAGCTCACCGCTGCGCTCGACGCGGGCGTCGGTCGCATCGTGGTCGACTCCTTCGACGAGCTCGACCGGCTCGAGGACCTTGCCCGTACACATGCAGTGCAGCCGACGGTGCTCGTACGGGTGACGCCCGGCGTCGAAGCCCACACGCACGAGTACATCGAGACCGGAACGGAGGCGTCCAAGTTCGGCTTCACCCTCACCAACGGCGTGGCGTTCGCTGCGATTCGTCGCGTCGCCGGAAGCGACGTGCTCCGGCTCGCGGGGTTGCACTGCCATATCGGCTCGCAGATCTCCCGGCTCGACGCGTTCGGTCGCGCGGTCGAGCGGTTGGCCGCGCTCGCCGCCGAGCTGGATCGCGATCGCGATTCCGATTCCGATTCCGGGGTCGGGATCGACGAGCTCAACCTGGGCGGGGGACTCGGCGCCCGGTACCTCGCCGACGATCGCGAGCTCGACATCACCGGCTTCGCGTCGTATCTGCGCATGACGGTCGAGAAGGCCTGGCGCGCCGAGGAGCTCGACGAGCTGCCGCGCGTGATGGTGGAGCCGGGGCGCTCGATCGTCGCGCCCTGTGCGATCACGCTGTATCGCGTCGGCACCGTGAAGGTGATCCCGGGCATCGGCACGTATGTCGCCGTCGACGGCGGCATGAGCGACAACCCGCGACCGGTGCTCTACGGGGCCGGGTACGAGGCCTACCTGCCCGAGCGCCTCGACGAGGCACGTCCCTTGCGCTGCGCGGTGGTGGGGAAGCACTGCGAGCAGGGCGACGTGCTCGTGGCCGACGCGTGTCTCCCCGCCGGGGTGAGCGTCGGCGATCTCCTTGCGACACCCACCACGGGCGCCTACGGCTACTCGATGGCGTCGAACTACAACAAGGTCACCCGCCCTGCGGTCGTGTTCATCCGCAACGGAGCGCCACGGCTCGTCGTCCGCCGTGAGACGAACGACGACCTCACCCGCCTCGACGTCGCCTGAACCCCGGCATCAACTGAGAGCGACTCGGATCCGGCGGGCTTCCGGCCACGGCCGCGTGGGAGACTGGTGGCGATGACTGACCCGGTCCGCACGGATCCTGTACGGGTAGGGCTCCTCGGTTGCGGCAACGTCGGTTCGGCGTTGGTGCGCCTGGTCGACGAGCACGCCGACCTGATCTCGGCGCGCGCCGGGGTCGGGATCGAGATCGCCCGGGTGGTGGTGCGTGACCTGGGTCGTGAGCGTGACGGGAAGCTCCCTGCTGACCGGTTCACGACCGACGCTGATGCGGTCGTGCGCGACCCCGAGATCGACGTCGTCGTCGAGGTGATGGGTGGCGTGGAGCCGGCGCGAACGTTGATGATCGACGCGCTCCGGGCCGGCAAGCCTGTGGTCACGGCCAACAAGGAGCTGATCGCTCGCCACGGTCCCGAGCTCTTCGCGGTGGCAGCTGATGCCGGTGTCGACCTGTTGTTCGAAGCGAGCGTCGCCGGCGGCATCCCCCTGATGCGACCGCTCCGGGAGTCACTCGCGGGTGACCGCATCCGTCGAGTGATGGGAATCGTCAACGGCACGACCAACTACATCCTCACGCGCATGGCCGAGGCCGGCTCGACGTTCGCCGACGCGCTCGCCGAGGCGCAGGAGCTCGGGTACGCCGAAGCCGACCCCACCGCCGACGTCGAGGGCCACGACGCGGCAGCGAAGGCCGCGATCATCGCCACGATCGCGTTCGGCGCCCGCGTGAGCCCCGACGACGTGTACACCGAGGGCATCACCGGGGTCACCGCCGACGACATCGCGTCGGCCGAGACGCTGGGCTACGTCGTCAAGCTCCTCGCGGTGGCCGAAGCGCACGAGGGCGCGATCGCGGTGCGCGTGCACCCGGCCATGGTCCCGATGCGTCATCCCCTCGCCTCGGTCCGCGACTCCTTCAACGCGGTGTTCATCGAGGGCGAAGCGGTGGGTGAGCTCATGCTCTACGGACGGGGTGCCGGTGGTGGCCCGACGGCGTCCGCGGTGCTCGGCGACCTCGTCGACGCGGTCAAGAACCTCGTGTCCGGCGCGAAGGGCGCCACCATCGGCGAGCTGGTCGATCGCCCGATGACGCCGATCGCCGAGACGGAGTCGCCGTTCTACCTCCTCATGGAGGTCGCGGATCAGCCGGGCGTGCTTTCGGCGATCGCGGGGGAGTTCGGGAGGCATGGCGTCTCGATCAAGTCGATGGAGCAGCGGGGCATTCGCACGGACGCGAGGCTCGTGTTCATCACCCACCGGGCGCGCGAAGCCGATGTGCGGGCCACTCTCGCGGCGCTGCGCGACGTCGACCAGGTCCGCCGTGTCGGCTCGGTGCTGCGCGTTGTCGGGGAGGACGATTGAGTCCCTCGTCGACCAAGCCTCCGTTCCGGAAGGGTGCGTTCGGGAAGGGTGCCTTCATGAAGGGTGATCGCTGGCCCGGGCTCATCGAGGCGTACCGGGAGCATCTGCCGGTCAGCGATGCCACGCCGGTGATCACGTTGCTCGAGGGGAACACCCCGCTCATCGAGGCACCGCGCATCGCCGCGCGCGCAGGCGTGGCGCGGGTCCTGCTCAAGGTCGAGGGCTCGAATCCGACGGGATCGTTCAAGGACCGTGGGATGAAGCTCGCAGTGTCCAAGGCGGCGGAAGCCGACGCGAAGGCCGTGATCTGCGCTTCGACCGGCAACACGTCCGCGTCCGCCGCGGCCTACGCGGCGCGAGCCGGAATCATCTGCGCGGTCGTGATCCCTGCCGGCCAGATCGCGCTGGGCAAGCTCGCGCAGGCACTGATCCACGGGGCACGCGTCGTGCCGGTCACCGACACCTTTGATGTCGCACTCGACGTCGTCCGCGAGATCGGCGAGCAGCCCGGCGTCGTGGTCGTGAACTCGGTGAACCCGGTGCGTATCGAGGGTCAGAAGACGGCCGCGTTCGAGATCGTCGAAACGCTCGGCGATGCACCGACGGTGCACTGCATCCCGGTGGGCAACGCGGGCAACATCACGGCCTATTGGCGTGGCTACCGCGAGTTCGCCGACGCGGGTCGCGCGAAGCGCCGCCCCCGCATGCTCGGGTGGCAGGCGGCGGGCGCTGCGCCCATCGTGCGAGGTGAGCGGGTGCTGCATCCCGAGACCATCGCTACCGCGATCCAGATCGGGAACCCGGCGTCGTGGCAGCAGGCCCTCGACGCGCGCGACGAGTCGGACGGGCACATCGGCGCGGTGACCGACGGCGAGATCCTCGACGCGTACCGTCTGCTGGCCGCCGTGGAAGGCGTGTTCGTCGAGCCGGCGTCGGCCGCGTCCGTCGCGGGTCTGCTGCGGGCCGCGACCGAGGGCCTCGTGGCATCCGACGACGTCGTGGTGTGCACGCTGACGGGCCATGGTCTGAAGGACCCGGAGCGTGCCATCGACCAGGTCGAGGTCGGTGAGCCGATCGCTGCGGTCGCGTCCGACGTCGCGGCCGCGATCGGGCTGTAGGACGTGGAGAAGTCGGTCGCGCTCGTCACGGGTGCGTCATCGGGCATCGGTGAGTCGTTCGCCCGTCTGCTCGCGCAGCGGGGGCACGACGTGGTGCTCGTCGCACGCCGGGCCGATCGGCTCCAGGCGGTCGCCGACCGAGCGACGAAGGAGCATGGCGCCGCGGCCGAGGTGCTCGTCGCGGATCTCGAGACCGACGATGGTGTGGGCATGGTCGAGGCGCGTCTCTCCGACGCGGCGCGTCCGGTGGAGCTGGTCGTGAACAACGCAGGCTTCGGAACGAGCGGTCGGTTCCACGAGATGGCGGTCGAGGGAGAGGAGGCCGAGATCAGGCTCAACGTCCTCGCCCTCGTGCGCCTCACACACGCCGCGCTCGCCGGCATGGTCGAGCGGGGGCACGGTGGCGTGATCAACGTCTCGTCGGTCGCGGCCTACCAGCCGACGCCGAACAGTGCGACCTACTGCGCCACCAAGGCGTTCGTCTCGAGCTTCACGAACGCGATCCACGAGGAGCTCCACGGGACGGGCGTGAAGGCCATGGTCCTCGCCCCGGGATTCACGCATACGGAGTTCCACGAGCGCTCCGGGATCGGCAACAAGCACCAGATGCCCGAGTTCCTCTGGCAGTCGTGCGACGAGGTCGTGACCGCAGCACTCAAGGCTTACGACCGGGGGCGTGCGGTCTGCGTGCCCGGGCCGATCAACACTGTCGCCGCCGCGTTCTCCGGGGCGATGCCGGCGGGCGTGAGTCGCAAGATCGCCGGCATCGTGACCAAGCGCGTCGACTGATCACCGAGCCGTCTGATCCAGGCGTTCCGATTCAGTCATTCAAGGCCGTGACGGTCGCGGGCGCCGCCGCCTCTATTGGCGAGGTGCCGACCGCGATGCCGTGGCGCTGCGTTCCCAGGCCGGGCTCCACGAGCGCGACCGCAACGACGAAGCTGCCGTCGGCGGTCGTCTCTACGGTGCGCACCCAGGAGGGGAGCCAACTCGGTTCGGGTTCGACCTGGGCCACGCCGGCGAGGACCGCCTCTGCCGCGCCGGCGAGGCCACGCGCCAGCGGTGCGCGCCCGACCGCTCGCGTCGGCCCGATGGCGAGATGCACCTCGATCTCACCCTCCTCCGGCACGCTACGCACCCCCAGCAGCTCGGGACCGACACCGCGAGGTCGAGCGCCCGGCGCAGTGGAGGGGCTCGCATCGAAGGCTGTCGCGACGCCCGGAGTCCCCACGCCAGGGGCAGGGGGTTCCGGCGGGCGCTGCGGTGACGTGTCGCGCACGAGCTCGACGACGAGGCGCGGCTCGGCGGCCAGCGCGGCGGCGGCCTGCCGGGCGATGTCGTCGGGAGCCTCGGCCGTGGCGAGCAGGCGGCAGACGGCGAGATCGCCGTCGCGCTCGAGTACGAGGGCATAGACGCCGGGGAGGCGCCGGAGCAGGAGCTCGTCCGAGGTCGGGTTCGTCGACGACCACCGTGAAGGAACGCAGGCCCAGCGTGTCGAGGACCCGGGCCAGGTGGGTGCGGAGCCCGGCGAGCCCGACGTCGGGCGGTGCGTCCGGGGCGATCCACCCGCCATCCGGGACGGGAGCCCCGGCGATCACGGGGGGATCGCTTTCGGGGTGCGGTGACGCCGAAGCTTCTACGGGCACAAGAGGGTATCGGGCGGTTCGGCGAGGTGCTTGATGGCGACCGAATGGGGCGCGTTCCGCAGCGTCAGGTGTCGGCCCAGC
>JALHSW010000481.1 GCA_022865365.1 Acidimicrobiia bacterium
ACCCGTCTGGGCGCGGTCCTCGACGTTCGCCGGGTGATGGGTCTCCTCGGTCGGGACGACGCCGTGGATCGTCTGACGCTCACGCTCATGTTCACCGACATCGAAGGGTCGACCACGATGTTGGCGCAGCTCGGCGATACAGCGTGGTTGAAGGTGCTGCGACGCCACGACGCGACGCTGCGGGAGTTGTTCCGTCGTTATGGAGGCGACGAGCTCATCGGAACGGGCGACGGCTTCTTCGTCGGGTTCCCGACGGCGGATGCCGCACTAAACTGCGCGCTCGACGTCCAGCGCACGGTCGAGGAGGTACGAGTCCGGGTCGGCGTCCACTTCACCGAGGCGAACCGCGATCAAGGTGGGCTCAGCGGCCGAGGCGTCCACGAGGCGGCTCGGATCTCCGCGCTCGGTGCCGGCGGCGACATCGTCGTCTCCCATGCGACCCTGGAACAGGCGACGAAGCCCTATCGGACGCGAGAGACACGGACCGTGTGTCTCAAGGGCCTGCCCGGCGAGATGACCGTCGCCTACCTGACCCGCGAGGAACCCCGGTGAGCGAACGGCCCAGCATCGAGTCCATGGCCGACGATGAGCAGGCAGAGTTCGTCGAACTGGCCAGGGAGCTGACGCCCGCGGAGTGGTCGGCGCCGTCGCTGTGCGCCGGGTTGTCGGTTCGCGACGTCCTCGTGCACATCGCCGCACACATCCACGGCGAGCCAAGTCAGAAGGAGATCATCCGAGTGGCGCTCCGCTCCGGTCCGTCGATCTCCCGAATCGAGAAGCGGCTCGATAGCATCCAGCAGGTCCGCCACGCAGGGCGCTCGCCGGAGAGCATCATCGCCTGGCTCGCGACACCACGAGCCTTCCCGGACTCACCGACCCAGCTGAGCGAGCTCGTGATCCACCAACAAGACATCCGTCGAGCCGTCGTGCGGCCGCGCGCCATTCCGGCTGACCGTGTCGAAGCGGTGCTCGATCACTCGATCAGCAAGAAGGGCCACAAGGGCGTCAACTACGCGCGCCGACGCTTGCGCGGACTCCGCCTCGTTGCCACAGACATGGACTGGACGTGGGGTGACGGCGCCGAGGTCCGCGGACCGGGGGAAGCGCTCCTCATGGCCGCGAATGGTCGTGAGCAACCGTTGCTCGACCTCACTGGTCCCGGTCTCAAGACACTGGCCCGAACGACCACCGATTGGTCGTCAAGGTTCGGTCGCCCTTGATCCACGGACCGGGCTGGGCTGGTCAGCCGAAGCGCTGTTGAGCGGCTTGCTTGGACACTCCCAACACGGCACCGATGGCTGCCCACGAGTACTCGGCGGTTCGAGCAGAGCGAACGGCCTCGTGGAGACGAACGTCAGCTGCGTCGAAGGCTCGGAGTGCGGCCTCGATGTCGTGGAGCTGGTCGGCATTTCGCCACTTGCGGTGCGAGGGATCCGCATCTGCGAGCCTCTTCGCTGCCTGCTCCGCTCGCTGTTGACTGGTGATCGTGCGTGGCATCTGCATCACTCCGCTTCGAACTTGAACGCCCGTGCTGGGCGCATCGCGTGGATGATCGCCGGTCCTTGGTCGGTGTCGAGAACTCCGACTTCAATCAGGTTTCCGGCTTGATCGGGACCAAGAAACAGCGTCACATCGTCGTCCTCGTCGTTG
>JALHSW010000482.1 GCA_022865365.1 Acidimicrobiia bacterium
CATCGCCAACACCTGTATTTCCGGCCCGATTGGGAGAAGGTCGTCACGCCGGTCGTGGACTGGGTACTCGAGCGGCCCGAGGTGGATCCGGCGCGCATCGTGTTGCACGGCATCAGCCAGGCGGGGTACTGGGTGCCACGCGCCGTCGCGTTCGAGCCCCGCATTGCCGCCGCGGTCGCCGACCCGGGTGTGGTGCGGGTGGCCGACTCCTGGCGAGCGCATCTGCCCGAGGTCATGACCCAATTGCTCGACCAAGGGGACAAGAAGGACTTCGACGCGTTCCTTCTACGACGCGTACGTCGCCGCCGGCCGGCAACGGCTCGACCAGGACACGCTCGCTCGCATCACCTGTCCGCTGCTGATCACCGCACCTGACCACGAGCAGTTCTGGCCCGGTCAGTCCGAGGAGCTGCACGCGGCCGTGGCGTCGTCCACCCTGATCCGCTTCACCGAGGACGAGGGAGCCGACTGGCATTGCGAGCCGGCCGCGCACGGGCTTCGCGACGAGAAGGTGTTCGACTGGCTCGAGGAGATCATCGGCCGCTGACCGCCCGCACGGTCTTCTGCAGGGCCCTGAAAGCGCCGCGATCGCCGCGCTCTCGATACTGGAGAGCTGCCAGTCGAGGCACGTCCAGGTCGCGGGCCGATCCCGAAGGGCGTTGATCGAGTCGCGGGAGCACAAACAGGGTTTGCTATGTCTTGTACGGCGTATTAGGATATCGAACTATGGTAAAGTCAGAAGCGACAGCCGACTGGCGTGAGGCTCGACGCCAATCTGCCCGAGCCGCGATCGTGGTGGCCGCGTGGGCGTTGGTCCACGAAGAGGGCCTCGCGGCGCTGTCGCTGCGCGATCTGGCGCGCCGGGCCGGCATCACGACGCCGACCGTGTACGCGTACTTCGAGTCGAAGCACGCCATCTACGACGCGATGTTCGGCCAAGCCGCCGCTGACTTCGCGGCGTACGTGGCTGAGCCCTACGAAACCGATGATCCCCGAGCGGCCCTGCTGGAGGGCGCACGGCGCTTCGTCGAGTTCTGCACGGCCGACGTCGCCCGTTACCAGCTGCTGTTCCAGCACGTCATCGCGGGGTTCGAACCGTCGCCTGAGGCGTATGCGCCGGCAGTGCGTGCATTGGCCGACACTCGCGAGCTGCTTGCCCTCAACGGGTTCACCGATCCTCGCCAGCTTGATATGTGGACCGCGCTCTTGAACGGTTTGGTCGACCAGCAGATCTCGAACGATCCGGGCGGAGAACGGTGGGTCCGATTGATCGACGACTTCGTGACCATGTTCTGCAACCACTGTCAAACGCCCCACCGGCCGCGGGCACGCCAGCCCGGCCGGTCCCGAACCAAAGGAGCAAGACGATGAGCACCAAGATCGATGAGATCGCCCCGCGTATCTACCGCTTGTCCACGCTCGTGCCCGAGATCGGGCCGACCGGATTCACGTTCAATCAGTTCCTCCTCGACGACGACGAACCACTCCTGTTCCACACCGGGCACCGCTCGATGTTCCCGTCGGTCCGCGACGCGATCGCGCAGGTCGTGCCCGTGGAACGACTGCGCTGGATCGCGTTCGGTCACGTCGAGTCCGACGAATGCGGCGCCATGAACGAGCTTCTCGCCGCCGCACCGCACGCGCGGGTCGCGCACGGAGCACTCGGATGCATGGTGTCCCTCGACGAGATGGCCGACCGGCCGCCCCGACCCCTCACCAACGGTGAGACGATCGATCTGGGAACGAAGCGGGTCCGTCACATCGACACCCCGCACGTCCCCCACGGGTGGGACGCCCGGGTCCTCTACGAAGAGACGACCGGCACCTTGCTCTGCGGCGACCTCTTCACCCACCTCGGTGACGGTCCCGCGCTCACCGAGGACGACATCCTCGGCCCCGCGGGCGCGGCCGAGGATCTGTTCTCCTTCTCCTGTCTGTCGCCTTCCACACCGACGACGATCGACGAGCTCGCAGCGCTCGCGCCGCGCACGCTCGCGCTCATGCACGGTTCGTCGTTCACCGGCGACGGCAGCGCAATGCTGCGCGGGCTCGCCGATTCCTACCGCGAACGCATCACCGCCGCCGGCGCCTGATCCAGCCACACCACCCTCACCAAGGAGGCACACCATGCCCACCGTCGCCAGCCCCCGACTCCACCACCTCGCCCTCACCGTCACCGACCTCGACGCCAGCATGCGCTGGTATGAAGACGTCTTCGGCGTCACCTTCCAGATGGATGGCCCGCACCCCGGAGGTGTCGGCAAGGTCCTCGCCGACGACACCTGGGAGCTGATGATCGTGCTCCACCACCACGACACCAACGACGCGAACGATTTCGCGGAGACGACCACCGGCCTCGACCACGCCGGGTTCGCCGTCCCGAGTCGCGCGGACCTCGAAGCCTGGCAAACCCACCTCGAAGCCAACGGCGTCACCCGCTCCGACACCGCAGACAAACCCCTGACCCAATCACCCATCGCCGATGAGGCGTACGGATCCGTGCTCGTGTTCCGCGACCCCGACAACATCCAACTCGAGCTCTTCGCCCCGCCCGCCACCTAAGCCGGGTTGATCACTGAGCGGCTCCAGATCGCCAGCGATCGGCTCCCGTGGGGTCCTTGGCCCAAAGATCAGCGCATCCTCCTCGAAACCTGAACCGCGCGCCGTGACGGGAGAGGGATCGTCTCGGGGCCACTGGACGTGAGTTGCGTCATCGCGGCGTCTGGTGCGAGGGCCACATCGATGACGAGGTCGACGTCGCCCTCGATCTTGATGCGCCACCCGGACTCACGGGGGATGTCCATCGTCCCCTGGAGGCGGGTCTGGGCCAGGTCGTCCATGAACCAGATCTGCTCCTGCACGATCTCGGTGCCCTCCCGAGTACGGCCGACGTGGCGGTAGTGGTTCAGGGCGATGGTCCCCTCCTCGATCACCCCGGCGGCGGTGTCGATCGGCTGCTTGGCGAGGATGAAGTCGTGGTGCTGCTCGTACTCGACGACCTCGCTGCCGAGCCCCTCTGCGATCATCTCGATGGGCTCGTACCAGAAGCTGGTGAGCGCCTCCTTGATCGGGTTGTTCATCGCCTCTTCGGGGGTCTTGCCGAGGTTCATCAGCTCCCGGATGACTCCCTCGGACTCGTAGTCGCGACAGTCCCCGTACTCGGTCATGGTGAGGCGGTCGATCCGGTTGCACCAGCCGGTGAAGGTGAGCGGGAACCGCTCGGCGATCCCACCGGGGTTCGTGCCGGTGGCGTGGAGGTTGACGCCGCCGGCGCGGCACGCCTCGCCTCGCCGAGCTGTGCCGTGACCGCGGGGTCCTGGATGAACGGGAACCAGTACGAGCAGGGCGTGACGATGTGCTTGCCCGAGGCCAGGAGGCGACACATCTCCTCGACGTCCCACGGCATCGGGCAGTAGATGACGCAGTCGGCCTCCACGGCCACGATCTCGTCGACGTCCTGGGTGGCGAGGATCCCGGTGGTGGGCAGGCCCACGAGGTCGCCGGCATCACGCCCGACCTTGGCGTCGTCGTAGACCTTCACGGCGACGAGCTCGAGCTGGGGGTGGTGGATGATGCCCTTCAG
>JALHSW010000483.1 GCA_022865365.1 Acidimicrobiia bacterium
ACGCCGGCGAGGCGCCGGAGCACGAGCTCGGTCGTGTCTCCCGCGGTGTCGCGCAGCACGTCGACCCGCAGACTCGCGGCGCAGAGCGCGACGAGGAGCTGCGCGTCGATGCGGTCGGTCGGCAGCGGCGGGTCCGAAGTGCAGCCGGGACCGGCAGCCACGACGCCGGGCTCGACCGGCCCGGCGCCGGCACGGAAGGCCTGGCGTCCGAGGTCGGGGTCGTCGACGACCACCGTGAGGGAACGCAGGCCCAGCGTGTCGAGGACCCGGGCCAGGTGGGCGCGGAGCCCGGCGAGCCCGACGTCGGGCGGTGCGTCCGGGGCGATCCACCCGCCATCCGGGACGGGAGCCCCCGCGACCACGGGGGGATCGCCTGCCGGGTGCGGTGACGCCGAAGCTTCCACGGGCACAAGAGGGTATCGGGCGGTTCGGCGAGGTGCTTGATGGCGACCGAATGGGGCGCGTTCCGCAGCGTCAGGTGTCGGCCCAGCCCGCCAGCTGCTCCCCGCCGTCGTGGAGCCCCGGCGGAACCCGTCCCTGCGAGGTCTCGGTGCGGGGGCCCGGCACGTCTCGGAACCGGTACGCGATCAGGTCACGCCCCGGTTGGCAGACGAAGCACCGCCCCGTCTCCCCGCTGGTGACGGCATGCACGACGGCCTCCGCGATCTGACTCGCGGGCATGAGCGGGAACTGGGCTTCGGCGAAGAGCTGCTTGGCCGCGTCGCTGAGGATGTTGGTGTCGGTCATCCCGGGGTTGACGCAGTTGGCCGTGATCCCCTGCGCGGCGAGGGTCGGAGCGACCGACCGCATCAGCCCGACGACGGCGTGCTTGGTGAGGTCGTAGATCGGGTCGGGGGGGAACGGGATGAGCCCGGCGAGGGACGCCGTGGCGACGATCGCGCCGCCGTTCGTGCCCATCGCCCGGATCGCGGCGCGCAGGCCGTACACGACACCGTCGACGTTGACCCGCATGATCTGCTGGTACACGGCGTCGCTCAAGGTGTCGAGGTCGGCGACACCGATCGCGATTCCCGCGTTGAGGAACGCGACGTCGACACCTCCGAGCACGGCTGCGCAATGGGCGAAGGCTGCATCGACCTCCTTCGACTCGCCGACGTCCGCCGCGAACGACGTGCCGCCGAACTGCTCGGCGACGTCGGCGGCACCGTCGGCGTCGAGGTCGACGACGCACACGCGCATCCCCTCAGCCGTGAAGCGATCGACCGCGGCGCGTCCGATGCCGGAGGCGCCGCCGGTGACCAGGCCGATCTTCCCTGCGAGCTTCATGTCAGAGTTGCCCATTCTCAGAGCTGCCCATCTCAGAGCTGGAGGATGACGAGGCGCGCCTCGGTCATCTCCTCGACGGCGTACCGGGGGCCCTCGCGGGTGTTGCCCGAGTCGCGCAGCCCGCCGTAGGGCATCTGGTCGGTGCGGAACGTCGGGACCTCGTTCACCAGCACCCCCCCGAAGTCGAGCTCCCGGACGGCCCGGAGCGCCACCGCGTAGTCGGACGTGAAGATCGCGGCCTGCAATCCGTAGCGGGTGTCGTTGGCCAGCTCGAGCGCCTCGTCGAGCCGTCGGTAGCGGGCGACGGTCACGACCGGGCCGAACACCTCGAGGGAACACACGGCCATGTCGGGGGTCACGTCGGTGAGCACGGTCGGTGCGAGCACCCCGCCGCGCAGCTCGCCTCCGCACGCGACCTTCGCCCCCGCCTTCGTCGCCTCGTCGACCCACGCCTGCACCCGGTCGCGCTCGCCCTCGGAGATGAGCGCGGACACGTCGGTGGCGTCGTCGAGCGGGTCGCCGACCACGAGCGCCTCGACCCGGGGAACGAGGTCGGCGAGGAACGCGTCGGCGACGTCTTCGTGCACGTACACCCGCTGGGTCGAGATGCACGACTGCCCGGCATGGCTGAACCCGGCAACCGCGATCTTCGTGGCTGCGGTCACCACGTCGCCGTCGGCCTCGATGATCACCGGCGCATTGTTCCCGAGCTCGAGCCCTACCTTCTTGCGCGGGGCGCGGGCCTTGATGCCCCAGCCGACCTCGGGTGATCCGGTGAAGGTGATCATCGCGATCTGCTCGTGCTCGACGATCGCGTTCCCGACGGTGGTCCCGCTGCCGGTGACGATGTTGAGGTGTCCGGGCGGGAGCCCGCACTCGTCGAGCAGCAGCTCGGCGAGCGCGATGGCCGACACCGGGGTCTGCGACGCCGGCTTGAGCACGACAGGACACCCGGCGGCGATCGCGGGCGCGACCTTGTGGGCCACGAGGTTGAGCGGGAAGTTGAACGGGCTGATCGCGCCGACGACGCCGATGGGCACGCGCAGCGTGAAGCCGAGCTTGCCCACCCCCGCGTCGGAGGCGTCCATGGGGATCATCTCGCCTGCGAGGGAACGGGCTGCCGCGGCCGAGAACGTGAAGGTCGACGCGGTGCGGAGCGCCTAGACGCGTGCGGTCTTGATCGGCTTCGCGGCCTCGGCTGCGATGATGCGGGCGAACTCCTCGTTGCGCTCCCCGATGAGCCGGGCCGCGGTGTCGAGGATCTCGGCCCGGCGCCATGCCGGAAGCGGGTCCGACTTGAGCGCGAGTCGTGCGGCGGCGACGGCGCGGTCGATCTCGGCCGCCCCGCACGCGGGGACGCGCGCCAGCTCGCTCCCGTCATACGGCGAGCGGACGGTGATCGTCTCGTCGGTCGTGACGCGCTCGGCGCCGATCGGGATGCTCCGGATGTCGCTCACCGTCCTCCTCCTTGCACGCACTGCAGGAGCCGCGCGCACGCGACGAGAGGCCCGCACTCGTCGAGTGCAGGATACCGACGGCCGAGCCGGGCTGCGCCGGTACGCTCGAGGCATCGACGACCCGCCCCGCATCCTCTTGCTCTGCGCTGCGAACCAGTGCCGCGCCCCGATGGCTGCGTGGGGCATCGACATCTCGTCGCACAAGAGCCGCCAGGTCGCCGGATGGGACATCCGCTAGATGCCGAGCCTGGGGGAACGGATCCGCGGGCTGATCGAGACGTTGCTCTCCGTCCTGCACTTCCGGCCGCTCGAGCTCGACCCGGTGCAGCGTCGCCTCGCCCGGGCGGTCTCCGTCGCCGACTTCCGAGCGATCGCCCGTCGCCGGCTTCCTCGCGGTGTCTTCGATTACATCGACGGCGGCGCGGAGGACGAGCGCACGCTGGCCGCGAACTCGGCGGCCTACGCGCGGGTCACGTTCCGCCCCCGCGTGCTGCGCGACGTCGGTACGGTCGATCCGTCGACCACGCTGCTCGGGCGGGATCTCCCGATCCCCCTCGTCCTCGCCCCGACGGGGTTCACCCGCATCGCCGATCCCGACGGTGAGCTCGCGGTCGCGCGAGCGGCTGAGTGGGCCGGACTCCCGTACACCCTCTCCACGCTCGGCACGCGTTCGATCGAGGAGGTCGCCGCGGTCAGCGACGGGGCGAAGTGGTTCCAGGTCTATGTGTGGCGCGACCGCGGTCTCGTGAAGGAGATGATCGACCGCGCCGCGCGCGCCGGTTACGAGGCGCTCGTGCTCACGGTCGACACCGCCGTGTTCGGGCAGCGCGACCGTGACCTTCGGCGCGGGTTCTCACTGCCGCCCAAGATCGGTCTCGAGACGTTGCTCGACGGCGTCGTGCACCCGAGCTGGGCGTGGGCCTTCGTTCGCTCCGACCCGATTCGCTTCGCGAACGTGGCGGGCCGCGGTGAGGTCGGCGACGGGAGCGACGCGGTGTCGCTCGCCGACTACATCAACTCGCAGTTCGACCCGAGCCTCTCGTGGCACGACGTCGAGTGGATCCGGTCGGTGTGGGACGGACCGCTCGTCCTCAAGGGCATCCAGACCGTGGAGGACGCCGTGCTCGCCGCCGGCATGGGGATCGAAGCGATCGCGGTGTCGAACCACGGGGGCCGCCAGCTCGACTCGTCTCCCGCGACGCTCGACGTGGTGGAGCCGATCGCCGACGCGGTGGCAGACCAGGTCGAGATCATCTGCGACGGCGGGGTGCGCCGGGGAAGCGACGTGGTGAAGGCGGTCGCGCTCGGTGCCCGGGCGTGCATGGCCGGGCGCGCCTATCTCTATGCGCTCGGTGCAGCCGGCGAACGGGGTGTCGATCAGGTGCTGGGCTCGCTCGACGCCGACGTGCGTCGAACGATGGCGCTCATCGGTGCCCGCTCGATCCCGGAAGTGACCCGAGACCTGGTTTCCTGAGCGCCCGACGCGTTCGCAGGGGCTGGTCGGCGAGCCGGGTGCACTCGAGGGCCCGGTGCACTCGGGGGTAGGTGTCACACGGGGGTGACATGGTGTCCCCATGGGCATGAACGAACATACGTTCGATAA
>JALHSW010000484.1 GCA_022865365.1 Acidimicrobiia bacterium
ACCTTCGCCGGGTTCGACACCACCACGCCCGCGAGGTCCAGGTCGCGGTGCGCCGCGACCGCCCGCAAGGCCGGTCTTCCGACGTTGCCCGTTCCCCACACCACCACTCGAGAGGCCATCGCGCCGACGCTATCCACTCGCGCTCGACCCGCGCGCCGTCAGGAGCCGAGCCCGACGGGGACTACCGTGCCGACGACAAGGGGGCAGGCATGGGGACGCGCAGGCGATCGGGACTGTCGGCAAGCGCCGTGGGGCGCACACTCGGCCTGGTCGTCGCCGCGACGCTGCTCGTCGGAGTTGTGGTCGCCCCGGCGGCGGGGTCCCCCAGCCGCGCCGCGGCTGCTCCCGTCGGGAAGACCTACGCCGTCGGGTTCCACACCGAGACGTTCGTCGACCCGGATCGCCCGACGAAGGCGAACGGCACGGCACCGAAGCAGCCTGACCGTTCCCTGACGACGACGATCCTCTACCCCGCCGTTGGCACCCCAGGTGCCGCGCCGGTCACCGACCCACCGGTCGAGGACGCCGCGCCCGCGCGTGATGATGGCCCGTTCCCGCTGGTCGTGTTCGGCCACGGGTTCGGTGCCTCACCCGACGTCTACACCGGCCTGCTCCGCAGCTGGGCGGCGGCCGGCTACGTCGTTGCCGCACCGCGCTTCCCGCTCACCAACAGCGCCACCGTCGGTGGCGTCGACGCGGGAGACTTCCAAAACCAACCCGGCGACGTGAGCTTCGTCATCACCTCGATGCTCCAGGCCTCCGAAGACGACACCGGACCACTCGCCGGCCTGGTGGATCCTCACGGCATCGGGGTGGCCGGTCACTCGCTCGGCGGCATCACCACGCTCGGCATCGCCGCGCACACATGCTGCCGGGACGCCCGGGTCAAGGCCGCCGTCGTGCTCTCGGGTGACCCGCTCTCCTTCCCGACCGGGAAGTTCGACTTCGCCAAGGCACCTCCGATCCTGCTCGTGCACGGCACGGCCGACGATCTCATCGCGTACGACGCCAGCGTCGAGGTGTTCAACCGCGCCGAGTCGCCCAAGGGTCTGGTCACGATCACCGACGGCGACCACGGAGCCCCGGTCGCGGTCGGGGGCCCCGCCTTTGCCAGCGTCGTACGCACGACGACCGACTTCTTCGACGCGTACCTCGAGGGGAACCGCCCATCGCTCGAGCGCATCGCCTCCGACGGGGAGCAGGGCGTGACGAGCGTGCGGTTCGTCTCGAAGCCCGGCGCCAAGGTAACGATCACGACGCAGCCCAAGCAGATCCGCGACCTCAAGGCCACAGTGGCCCCTCGCACCGGCCTCACCAACGGCCAGGTCGTCACGGTGAAGTGGAGCGGCTACACGCCGGGGGCGATGATCAACATCGTGCAGTGCTCCAGCCACGTGCCCAATGATGCAGCGGCCTGCGACATCAAGGCGGGCAAGATCCTCCAGCCCAACCCGACCGGGTCCGGGTCGCTCCCGCTCGACATCGTCGTCGGGCCCGTCGGGACCGGCATCTGCGACCCAACCCACCCCGTGTGCGACGTCGTCGTCAACGACGGCGGCTCGCTCGCTCCTGCGGCGAGCCTGCGAATCCGGATCAAGTTCGCGCCGTGAGCCCCATGATCACCGTCGAGGAGTAGCGCTTCTCTCGCTCATCGCTTGCCCCGAGCGCGCTGCACCGCACCGAACGAGTCGATCGCGCTGTGGAGCCGTAGCCCGCCGTCGGCCGCGATCGACTCGCCCGTCACCCAGTCGAGCCGGTGCACGGCGAGCGCGACCTGCGCGACCTCCTCGGCCTCACCGGGACGGCCCAGCGCGGACCGATCGGAGATCTCGTCGAGCCAGCCGGGGATCTGCTCGGCGCCCCCCAGCATCGGGGTGCGCGTGACTCCGGGCGCCACGGCGTTGACGCGGATCGCGTGCTCGCCGAGCTCGCAGGCGGCGACCTTGACCAGCATGTCGAGCCCGGCCTTCGACGTGCAGTACGGGCCCATCCCCCGGTCCGACAGCCGCGCGCTGATGCTCGAGAACGCGACGATCGACCCGCCCGTCTCCCCTTCGATCATCGCTCGCGCGGTGGCGCGGATCGTGAGCCACGGGCCGCGCAGGTTCACGCCCATCACCCGGTCCCACGTCTCCGGGGAGACGTCGAGCAACACACCCGAAGCGCCGATGCCTGCGCAGGCCGTCACCACGGTCGGCACCCCGGCGCGGCGCACCGTCTCCTCGATCGCGGCGTCGATCGCGTCGGGATCCGAAACGTCGCACTCGACGTCGGCGCCCGCAGCCAGGTCCCATACGACCGTGCGCGCGCCGGCCGAGCGGAGCAGCCCGACGAGCGCCTCACCCATCCCCGACGCGCCGCCGGTGACGACCGCAACTCGACCTTCGAGATCCATGCTGCGCTCCTGGTTCGGTTCCGCCTGAACCTAGCAACGCGCGTCTGGTTCACCGGCAGCTGCTCGGGACGAAAGAGCGGCTCGGTCAGTGGCCGCCGGCGTCTTCGACGTCGGGCTCGACAACGATCACGTGGAGGTCGCCGTCCAGGCGGACGTCGACGGTCGAGCCATCGGCCTTGGTGACCTCGACCTCCCATACAGCACCGTTCTCGCTGTCACGTTCGACGGCATTCGCCTCTCCTCCGCCAGTCTCGGCGAGTGCGGCCGCGACCGCGCGATCTGCATCCGGCCCGGGCGCCGATCCTTCCTGGTCGCCGCCGGCTACGGCCACCGCTCCACCGGCGAGGCCGGTCACGAGCAGGGCACCGGCGAGCGTCGCTCCGATCGTCCGCTTGTTCATGGTTGTGCTCCTCCTGGGTTCGGGGTATCGGCGACGAGCATGCGCCCCGACACCTGCGACGGCGATGAGACGAAGATGTGGGTTCTCACATCTCGCGCGGCACCTCCCCCGACACCCTGCGTCGGATCGTCACCGTCACGACCGCTCCCCCCTCGGGACGATTCCCGGCCGTTGCCGTGCCTCCATGGGCTTCGGCAACGGCGAGGACGATCGCGAGACCCAGACCCGAGCCACCGTCGGTCCGGGCACGCGCGTCGTCGGCCCGGCGGAAGCGCTCGAACGCGTGCGGGAGGAACTCGGGCGGGAAGCCGGGACCTTTGTCGAGCACCTCGATGACCGCATCCGGGCCCGCGGTGCGCACCCGGACCGTGATGGTGGAACCTGCGGGCGAGTAGCGCAGTGCGTTCTCGAGAAGGTTGTCGACAGCCCGCTGGAGCAGGCTCCCGATGCCGACCGCGTCGAGCTGCTCCGGACCCTCGACGATGATCGAAACATCAGCCCTCGCAGCAGCGTCGCGCATCGTCGCCGCGGATGCTCCGACCAGCGCCGGCATTCGCACTGGCTCGAACCGGGGCTCGACCACCTCGTCCGTGCGAGCGAGCAGCAGCAGGTCCTCGGTGAGGCGCGCCAGGCGGTCGACACTCCCGGCTGCATGGTGCAGGGCGTCACGAAGCTCCGCTTCCGTGCGCTGCGGGCGCTCGCCCAGCTCGAGCTCCGTCCGGAGCACGGCCAGCGGTGTGCGCAGCTCATGTCCGGCGTCCGCCACGAAGGCACGCTGCCGGCTCAGCGCATCGTGGAGCCGCGCGAGCAGGTCGTTCATGGTCGTCGCGAGTGCGGCAATCTCGTCGCGGGTGCCCGGGACCTGGAGGCGGGACGCGGCGTCGTGCTCGGAGATGTCGGCGGCTTGGCGTCGCATCCGCTCGACCGGACGCAGCGCCGCCGAGGACAGGAACCATCCGCCGATGGCGGCGAGGAGCACCGCGCTCGCGCCACCGATGACCAATGCGTCGCGAACACGCGCCACGGCCTCGTCGGTCGCCTCCAGCGAAGTCGCGACGACGACGACCTGCCGGCCCGACTCGCTTTCGACCGGCGCGGCGAGCACCCGGTACGGCTCCCGCTCTCCACCCACTCTCGTGTTGGCGAACACCCGGACGCTGAGGCCATCGCGAACGGTCGCGGCCTGGATCACGGGCCGGTCGCCGGCTTCGAGCGTCGTGGCGAGCACCTGTCCTGAGCCATCCAGCACCTGCGCCACCACGTCACGTCCCCGCGCGGGACCACCCTGGGCGTCGTCCAGGGCCGCGGCAGCACCGCTCGCGCGCACCTCTGCCGCAACGGTGTCGGCCTGCGCTCGCAGCCCGGGTTCGAGCGAGTCCTCGAGTCCGGAGCGGAACGATCGCGAGAAGAGCAGGCCCCCGGCCCCGACGAGCACCAGGGTGATTGCCGCGAACGACAGCGCCAGACGCAGCCGGATCGGCATGTCTAGCCCGGCACCGGATCGCGCAAGCGGTAGCCGACCCCACGGACGGTCTCGATGTCGTCGCGACCGAACGGACGAGCCACCTTCTTGCGCAGGTATCCGATGTACTGATCCACGACGTTCGAGGTTCCGCCGTACGCGAAGTCCCACACGTGGTCGAGAATCTGCGACCGAGTGACGACCTCACCGTGATGACGCATGAGCAGCTCGAGGAGTGCCATCTCCTTGGGGGACAGGCCGATCTCCACATCGCCACGCCACGCCCGGTGCAGTGCAGGGTCGAGGCGCAGGTCGCCGACCATCAGCACCGCAGGTCGCGCGCCACTCCGCCGCCGAACGAGGGCACGCACTCGAGCGGCGAGCTCGGCGAAGCTGAACGGCTTCGTGAGGTAGTCATCCGCACCCGCGTCCAGGCCTCGCACACGATCCTCGACACCATCGAGAGCGGTGAGGAGGATGACCGGCGCCCAGCGCTCGGCGCCGCGCAGTCGCCGACACACCTCGAAGCCGTCGAGTCCGGGCAGCATCGCATCGAGCACCACGGCGTCGTAGGCGTTCTCTGTGGCGAGCCACAGTCCTCCGGGGCCATCGGCGGCCACGTCGACGGCATAGCCCTCTTCACGAAAACCCCGCTCGAGGAGCGTGGACATCCGCGGCTCGTCCTCCACCACCAGGACCCGCACACCGCGAGCGTAGGGGTCCCGACGTGTGAGTTCGATGTGAAGCTCTCCGCTACAGCCCCGCAGCCACCAGGACGAGCTCCGTCCCGGCGCCGAGGACGAGGCCGGCGAAGAGACCCCACATCAGCATCTCGCGGTGTCCGAGCTTGAGCGCGACGTTCAGGAGCTGCACGATGACGTACAGGATCGATCCGGCCGCGAGGCCGAGGAAGAGGATCTCGAGGTTCGCGTCCACGACCGACTGACCGATCACGGTGCCGACGAAGGTCGGCAGCCCCGCGATCAGGCCCATGGCACCGAGGAACGCCCAGCTCGGACGGTCGGCCCCACCGGCGAGCGGCCCGACGATCCCGAAGCCCTCGGTGGCGTTGTGCACCCCGAAGCCGATGACGAGCAGCAACGCGAAGCTGATGTCGCCGCTCGCCGCCGACTGCCCGATCGCGAGACCCTCCGCAAGGTTGTGGACGCCGATGCCGATCGCGATGAACAGCGCCAGACGCTTCGGCTCCGAGAGCGCGTGGATCCCTCGCGGCGGAGCCAGCTCCTCCACCGCGGCGGCACCCGGCCCGACACTCGCCGTGGCGCCTGGCGCGCGCCGGCTCAACCAGCGGTCGTAGTAGACGAGGCTGAGCATCCCCACGGCGATCGCGCCGGCGAAGAGCGAGGCCCGACCGACGAACGTTCCCCACGACCCACCACTCTCGACGGTGACCCGCTCCAACGCGTGCTCGACCGGGGCGAACCCGTGCTCGAACGTCTCGATGAGGAGGAACAGCAGCACGCCCGCTGATCCCGCGTTGAGCCACGCCCGTGCCTTCGAGCTGAGCCCGCGGATGCGTCCGACCGGCAGGCCCAGGAAGATCGTGAGCCCGGCGATCGCTCCCAGAGCCAGGACCTCACCCTCGGACACGACCGGCTCCTCTCGTCAGGTCCTCCTGGGGACCAGGAAGTTAGGGTAGCCTTCCCTACATCCCAGGGGCCGTCAAGCCGGGGACGGCCCTACGGTGGGCGCATGGCAACCCCGAAGAACATCGAGATCCCCGACCAGGCCGGGCGATTCGCGGTCGTCACGGGCGCGAACAGCGGGATCGGCTTGGAGACCTCTCGCCGCCTCGCCGCGGCCGGCGCGCAGGTCGTCCTCGCGGTGCGCAACGCCGACAAGGGCCGCCGAGCGGTGCAGGACATCGTCACCTCGCACCCCGGCGCGAAGGTGTCAGCCGAACCGCTGGACGTGTCGAGCCTGGGCTCGGTTGCGACCTTCGCGGCGGAACGCACGAAGCACGGTCGGCCCATCGACCTCCTGATCAACAACGCGGGGATCATGGCCGTGCCGACGCGCCACACGACCGCCGACGGCTTCGAGCTCCAGCTCGGGACGAACCACCTCGGCCACTTCGCGCTCACCGCTCGCCTGCTCCCCCTCCTGCGCGACGCCGGCTCAGCCCGCGTGGTCACGGTCAGCAGCACGGCCCACCGCATCGGTCGGATCGACTTCGACGATCTCCAGGCTGAACACAAGTACCGGCGCTGGCGCGCGTACGGTCAGTCGAAGCTGGCGAACCTGCTGTTCGCCCTGGAGCTGCAGCGCGTGAGCGTGCGCGGCGGTTGGGGAGTCCTCAGCAACGCCGCGCACCCGGGCTCGACGCGAACGAACCTCCAGAGCACCGGACCGAACCTCGGCACCGCCTCCCATGGCACCGGTCTCATGAGCCGGGTCATGGAGATCCCGGGAGTGTCGCAAGCGTCCGAGCAAGGTGCGCTGCCCACGCTCTTCGCCGCGACGAGCCCCGACGCACACGGGGGCGCGTACTACGGACCGGACGGCATCAGCGAGCTGACCGGTCTTCCCGCGCCCGCGCACATCTCCCGCCGTGCGCGCAACGTACAGACGGCCGAAGCGCTGTGGCGCGTCTCCGAAGCGCTCACCGACGTGCGATTCCCAGCTTGATCCAGTCGGCCTGATCCAGTCGGCCTGATCCAGTCGGCCTGATCCAGTCGGCCTGATCCAGTCGGCCTGATCCAGTCGGCCTGATCCAGTCGGGCTGATCACCTCGCCTGCTCAGACGCGGTACTCCGGGTTCGGGAAGTCGAAGCGGCAGCCTGCATCCCAGGCGGTGCGCTGGTTGCCGTGGGCGGGGATCCCTCCCGCGTCCTTGAGCATGCGGGCGAGGTGCATGAGATTCCACGCCATGAACGTGGTGTTGCGGTTCGTGAAGTCGTTGTCGGGGCCGCCCGAGCCGGGATCCAGGTACGACGGCCCGGGACCGGCCTCGCCGAGCCAGCCGGTGTCGGCCTGGGGTGGGATCACATAGCCGAGGTGCTGCAACGAGTAGAGGACGTTCATCGCACAGTGCTTCGCGCCGTCCTCGTTCCCGGTGACGACGCAGCCGCCCACGCGCCCGTAGTACGCGTACTGCCCGGCGTCGTTGACCAGGTGCGAGTTGCCGTACAGGCGCTCGATGACCTTGGTGCAGACCGAGGATTTCTCGCCGAGCCAGATCGGCATGGCGAGGATCAGGATGTCGGCCGCCATCACCTGCTCGAAGATCGCCGGCCACTCGTCG
>JALHSW010000485.1 GCA_022865365.1 Acidimicrobiia bacterium
CGGGCATCAGAGCACCCGCATCAGATCAGGCGATGCGCCTGAAGGCGCCGCAACGCCCAGGCGAACGCGAAGAACAGCACGAAGAAGCCCGTCGTCGCGACTGCGACTCGCCCGTTCCTCTCGAGCCCCGTCAGGTGGGTGAGCACCCAGTTGGGGAGGTAGACGAAGAGGGCCGTGCCGACGGCCAGGATCGCGAGGCTCATGAGAGCTGCTCGCGCCCAGCCGATCGGCGACGGCGTCTCCTCGTCGCCGACGGGGGGCGAATCGTCAGTGCCTTCGCTGCCCATCGGCGCGGTCATCAGGTGACCGTGAACGCGGCCCGCATCCCGAGCCCGTAGTGCTTGGAAAGGTTGCAGGCGAGCACGTAGTTCCCGGCCTTGAGCTTGTAGGTAGCCGACTTCGTCTTGCCCTTCCCGATATCACCGATCTCGCCTACCGCAGTGGACTCGTTGACCTTGTTCCGGACCACCGGGAGCAGGCTGAACGGGACGTCGGTCTTGAGGATCACCATCTCGTGGATGACCGTGCCCGTGTTCTTGACCGTGAACGTGATCTTCCCGGCCGGGGCCGACGTGGGCGAGACCGTCATGGTCATCGGCGCCTTGGTCCCCGCGGTGTCGCCGACCTCGATGAGCACCGGTGTCCCCTTCTTCTTCGCCTGGGGTGCCGCGCCCGCAGTGCCGGCCCCAAGGGCGAGCACCAGCATCGCCATCGCGATGACGAGGGCCATCCCGCGGGCTCGCGTCCTCGTGCCTCGTGTTCGATTCACAATGTCTGCCTTCCGATACCGGGCCACCACCGGGGCGGGGTGACCTCATTTGTCGATTCGCTCACGATGACCGTCGCCGAGCAGAGAGCGTAGGGCCGATCGGCCCCTTCCCGCGGGACTTCCGGCCTCGGGCACGCGATGATGACCGCGCTCGAGGGGACGCGCTCTGAGGGGGGACGGTGGCACTCGACGAGACGGATGATCCGATGGTGGCGGCACACCGTGCCGGCATCGAGGCAGACACCGACGAGGCCCGGCGGTGGATGCTTGCGGTTGCCAGGAGCGAGGAACTCGGCCCAACCGAAGCCCAGACCTCGACCGGTGTCTTCGGCGACCGGGTCGCCCTGCTCGACTTCGACCCCGACGACCTCGCCCGGCTCCGACGACTCGTTCCCCACGTCCGACTCGTCGCACGACCCGGTGTCGAATCTGCTATCGCCATCTCCGGCAGCTCGGCCCAGGGCCGGGTGCAGCTCTTCCCGGGCGACGCCGACTTCTTCGAGCGAGTGCACGTACACGCGAAGACCGCCGACGACGCCCGGCGCGTCCTCCGCGAGTCGATGCGAGCGACGGCGCTCCGGGCGTTCGACGAACCCGACATCGTCCTGGTGGAGGTGAACCTCGGCGTGTACCCCGAGGCGGTGCTCGAGCGGGGGCGCGCGCGGAGCGGCGGCGACCCGATCACCTGGACCCCCGACGACGTCGTGGCGGGCCGGATCTTGGTCGAGCGGCACCGGGGCGGGAGCCTCACGATCGCCTGGGACGACACCGATGTCGCGGGCGGGTGGCTCTACCTCGGCTGGATCGTCGCCGATCGCAAGGAGGGCCGCATCGCACTCGCAAGCGTGATGCTCGATCCGACGTGGGAGGACAGCGAGGGAACGATCCGCTCACTCGACGGCACGGTCGATCCGCTGGCGCAGGAGATCTACCTCGAGCCCGACGCGCTCGCGCTCGTCGAGCGCGTCGACGACCTCGTCGCGCTCGATGCGCGCGACACCTACCGCGAGGCCATGCGCGGCGAGGCGTACCACTACACGCACGAGGAACCGAACTTCGCGAAGGCGGCGAAGCGGCTCTACAACTTGTGCCGGGTGGCGGACGAGCTCGAAGCGGCGGCGTATGTGCGGGAGCTGTTCGATGAGCCCACCGCCCGCCTGTACCAGGTGCCCGGGCTGCTCGAAGCGGCCGATCTCGCGCTCGATCCCGAGTCGGGAATCGACCGCGAGACGGTGCTGCGCCAGCTCGACATCGTCTCCACTGCGATCGCCGACGTCACCGAGGGTGCGGAGGAGGCCAACCTGCTGGCGCAGCTCGAGCGCCTCCGCGATTCAGCGCTCGAGGAAGGCCGGGACGGTGCGTCGTGGGGCGACGTGCTCGCCGACGTGCGCACGCGGAGCGCGGCGATCGTCAACGAGTTCTTCCGCACTCGGCTGCTCGCGTACGACCGGGTTCGGGAGCTCATCGAGGAGCTCGCGACGGGAGAGACTGCTTCATGAGGCGACGATGAGCGAAAGAGCTCCTCGGAACAACTCGCCGGCGGCGACGCGTGCGAGGTGATGGCGCGCTCCTACGAGGGGCTGCACACCGCGGCTGCGCCCTGAGCGGGCCCGCCGCGCAGATCGTCGACGGGAACCGTCGCGCCTCACCCGACCCGGGGCGGGCGGCCCGAGCGGGCCGCCCGCGTCACGAGTCGTCTGCTACGTCAGCCCCTGCTTCTCGAACCCGCCGAGGTACGCGAGCAGGCGGGCGCCCACGAAGGCCCCGTACAGGTCGGAGAGTGCCTCGAACTTCTGGTTGAGGTCACCTTCGCGCTCGACCCCCGCGACCTCGAACTGGCTGGCCGGCAACGCGGGATCGGTCTTCTTGGACCGCAGCATGCTGATCGCGCCTGCCGCCTGGTCCTGGCCGATCTCGAGCGCGTTCGTGAGCGCTTGCTCGTGTCGGACTGCGACGATGTCGCCGTTCTCGTCGGTCTTGGCTTGGAGTGAGTAGTACTTGGCGAGAAGCATCGCCGACCGGGCGTACAGGAGCGTGGCACCACCGAGATCCGCGTATGCCGCCGAGGTCTTGTCCTTGACGAACTGATCGATCGCCGCGCCGATCGTCTGCGAGCCGTTGAGCGCGAGCCCGTAGTCGAAGTCCTGTTGGGCCAGCGCGCTCCTCGCGACGTCGTCGGACACCCCGTTCTCGGTCGCCAGAGGGGTGACGACGATCGAGTCGAACGCGTCGAGGTTCGCCTGTGCCGCCTTCCGGAAGAAGTCGGCGATCACCTTCACGTCGCTCGCGGCCTTCACCGGTGGACCCGGAAGGTCACTCGAGAAGTCCTGCAGCTCCTTGGCGGAGTCGATCACGGTGCCCGCGACCTCCTCGTACAACGCACCCAAGACGAGGCTGGCGACCGCCTCATCGGGGGTCGCCGCCTCGGCGGCCGCCTCAAAGAGGGCGTCGCCCTGGCTCGACAGCGCGAGCGCGTCGATCGCGTTCCCGTACGCAGCGATGAGGCCGGCTGCCTCACTCAATGTCTTCGGCTTGACGTTCTTCAAGCCCTCGAAGAACGCGGAGGCCTTCTGCTCGATCGACGCACTCGCCTGGATCTGGCTGATGAAGGCATCGGCGCCTTGCGTCAGGAAGATCTGGTACGCCTGCCCGGTCTTCACCGCGGCATTCGCGAACGCCGCGGCCTCGACCGCCTTGGTGTACGCGCCGGCCTGCACGCCCGCGCCGCCCAGCTGATCCGCACGTTCGCCGGCATCCACAGCCTGCGTCGCGATGGGGGCGACCAGCCCCTGGATCGTCGGGTCCAGTGCACCGAACTCGCCGTCCGAGGCGTTGTACTCGGCGCCCCACGCCGCCGTGAGGCTCTCCAGCTTGTTGTAGGCGTCACTGCTCAGGTCGGTGTCGCTGCCCTCGAGGCGCGGGAGCTGCTTGCCCGTGAGCTCCGAGTACGCCTCGTAGACGTCGGCGACCTCTTTGACCTCGACGCCTTTGTCGGTCCCGAGGTCGACCACGTCGACGAGCTCGCCCGTGTTGGGGTCCTCGGAGTTGCGCTGACCCTCCGGGATGAGCATGACGGTCTTCTTCGCCTCGACCGCGCCGTCGACCTTCAGCGGGATGCCAGCCACGGGCCCGACCGTGCCGTCAGGGTTGATCGCGCCCGTCATCGTGACGTTCTTCCTGATCTTGTCGCCGCGGAGGAGCGCCATGATACCGACCGTCATCAGCGCCCCGGCGCTCCCGCCGTCGATCTCCCCGGTGACCTCGAACTCGACCTTGCGACCGGTGAGCGCCTCGCCGGTCAGCAGCGTGGCGGTCGTGGTGGCGTTCCAGCCGGCGGCGCGCCACTGGTCGCCGGTCCCGCCGACCTCGTCCTCGCTGAAGCTCACGCGGAACCCGCTCCCGCCCTCGGAGAGGTGGATCGTCACGGGGTTCGTGCAGCCCACCTCGCCGTCCGCCCCGCCCTGCACGCATAGGGGGTCGAGCGCGACGCTGCCGCTTCCGTCCTTGGCGGCTCCAGCCGGCGCGGCGGCGAGCGCCGCGGTCGACGAGACGAGCGCCGTGACGACGAGGACGGTGACCTGCTTGCGAAAGCTTCTCATTGCTCTCCCTTGAACTCCTACACGACCGTGGGCGCCAGAGACTGCCACGCAGAGTCTGCGCGTGCCAGCGTCGGGCGCCTGTGGTCGGCGCGTCGGATCGTGCCGTGAGGGCAGCCTAGACAACCGGCACTCCAGAAGTACCGCGGGCAGCCGTCGGTCGCGAGGATGGCGATGGCGGCGAGGCGAGTGCGTATTTGGGGTCCCCTCTCGGTCTGAGTCGCCCTGACTGCACCACACTCGGCTCTCTCTGGGCATCTTGAACGCACGGCCAAAGCCTGAACCGGGCGAACTCCTCCTTCGGTCCTCGAATTGAGCCACCAGCCCTGCGCCTTGACGAACGGCGGATACTCGAGCAACACCGCGGCCTGCTTTCGAAGGAGCGAGTGCATGGCCAGTCCGAGGCGTCGGATCTGTCGTCGGAGAGCGTGCCCGGAGTGCGGGGCGCGCGCGGTGCTCGCGCGCTACGAGTCGGTGCTCGGCGCTCGCGCTTCGTTCCGGAGCCCTGTCGAGCTCCGCTGCACGAACAAGGCCTGCGACCGTTACTGGCGGTAGCGGATCACGGAGGCCACGTCCGTGGCGGTCCTGCTCGACCAGGTGGGGTCGAGCGCGAAAGGAAGCCCGGCCGAAGCCGGGCTTCCGTCCGTGTGCCCCGTCTGGCCCGTCAGGCCAAGCGGCGGTAGATCAACTGGGTCGTCAGAGCCGGCTCGTCGGCGTAGACCGAAGCTGCCTCCTTGTCGACGTACTTCCCGAAGCTGGAGTCAGCCGCCAGCGCTTGCTGGGTCGCCTCGATGGCTTGCACATTCTCATGACCAGTGACCCAGCCGACCCCACCGTAGGTCCCGGTCACATCGGCGAGGAACAACGTCGGCGTGCCCGTGATCTTCTCGGCCCGCTGCGCGATCTCGGCTCCGACCTCCATGCCCCGAGTGAGGTTGCCAGCCGCGCACGCGGCACGCACAACGGTGGCGTACTCGATCTGACGGTTCGGGTCCGGCTCGCCGTGGATCACCTGCGCCAGCGCGTCGTCGGCACCGCCGATCGTCAGCGCCGCACCCTGCTCCGTGGCCGACATGAACGCGTCGTCGGCGTTCAGCTTGTCACCCGCGGCTTCCAGCGTGGCGAGATCGGGCACGAAGGTGCTCCAGCCGATCGTGCCGACGTCCGGTGAGAAGACTTGCGTGAACAGCCCCATCGGGAGGCCGGTGATCTTGGTGGCCTTCTCGGTCTGCGCGAGCGCCCACGCCATCGCTTCGCGGCCGTGCCCCCCGTCGATGCGAATCTGACGACTGAACATGTACATGGCTACCTCCTGCCTGCCCCGGACATACCGAAACGACAAGAGACGACTCCCGTCCGGGAACGGAACGGCCTCGCCCCGGAGCATGCCAGACGACCGGCGGTCCCGCAATTGCACGGGGACGGCGCGAGCTTGGGAGTCGCAGGCGCGGCGCGCGCTTTCAGGCCAGCTTGGTGACCAATGAGGCCACGTACGGGACCTCTTCGGTACCGAGGAACACGGCGAGGTGCTTGTCGCCGAGATACGTCGGGGCGCTCTTGACGGGCGTGACGAAACGAATCTTGCCCACATATTGGGTGGTCGACGCGAACGTTCCGTCTTGGTCGATGACTGCCCCGATCAGCACCGGCTTCCCAGAGACTTTGGACTCTCCCCGGTAGAGGCCGATGTGGTCCGTGCCGGCCGCCACTACGGCTCCGCTGAAGGGCAGCGCGACCTTCTTGGCGTCGGTCACCTGGCCAGTGAACTCGTCATCGGAGACATTCGCTTGGAAGGTGACCCCGTCTGGACTCGTCTTGCGGATGGCACCGTCGGTGCCGACCTTGCCCTCGTACCACCGTGCATATTGGAGATTGAAGTCCTCGTCGAGGCTGCAGACGTATGCCTTGAAACGGCCGTCCTGCACCACAATGCCTACACGAGCACTTCCGGCTCCTTGCGAAAACTTGGCGATGTAGCTCTTGGCTGGTCCGGCGGCAGAAGCCAGGCTCGGTGTGAGTGCGCCTGCGGTCGTCACTCCGACGACGAGGAAGAGTGCGAGCCCTGCCACGCGCGAGCGCACCCTCATGACTTCCCCTCCCCACCGGCCGCCTGGCCTGGCACGGTGACCCTGACATGTGGCGATCAGCCCCGTCAAGGGAGGCCCCGCCGCGCGTCGTCACGCGGGCCGACCCGACCGAGTTCACCACGCCATGAAGAGGAGATCGGCAACCTCACCCCCGACGAGCTGCTCGCCCTCGTCGTGGCGGTCCGGCTCGACCAGCCGGGAACGCGGGACGAGCGCGGCTGGTCAGCCGGTGAACCGGGGCGCGATCTCCACCGGACAGACAAGACCCGCGATCGCCAAGCCGAGGAGCTGGTCGTCCTCCGGGCTCGGGAGGGTGAGATCGGCGACCTTGGTCGCCGCGCCCGTCACCGGGTCGATCGTGAAGGTCGCTTCCGGGTCGGCGGCAAGGTCGGGATTGCCGATGCCCCAGAGCGTGCCTGCCGCATCGCGCTCAAGCCCTCGCATGAACGTGGACCCGTAAGTGTTGGGTCTCGGGGTGAGCGCCCCAGTCGTGGTGTTCACCGTGTTCAGCGCTTCTCCACCGAGCATGCCACCGTCGAGGATGGTAAGGACGTTCGCGAGCACGTTCTCGCACGACGCGGTCGCCCCGATCACAAGATCGGCAGGGGCAATGACGAATTGCGGGCCCTTCGCGACGAACGTCGCCGCGCCCGTCGCGGTATCGAGCCGGTAGAAGCACTGTGCCGGATCCGGGCCCGGGTCGCACCGGGTGTCGAGGGTGAAGCCGTAGAACCAGAGCGTCCCCGCGGCATCGAACGCGAGCGCACCGCCCTCCCCAATCACGGCGGGGACGCCGAGCGAACCGTTCACCCCCACCGGCGTGCGCACGCCGGTGGTCGGGTCGATGGTCACCAACACCGCCGAAGGTAGGGCGGCTGCCGCCGGTCCGTCTGCCGCGGGAGCGGGCTCGTCGTTCGCGGTCGCGCCCGGCAAGGGCAGGCCCAACGCTGCGGAAGTCGAGGCTCCGCAGGCCACGCCGACCGGGCAGGGCTGAACCACCGCCCAGACACGCGCGTCCCCGGCGCGGATCGCCAAGTCCACGGGGCAACCCTCGATGCTGTTGGTGAAGATGGGGCCGATCGGTGTCACCGCGCCGCCCGCCCCGAGATCAACGCTCGCGAGCTGACACGTCAATTCCTCACTCTTTGGTTGGCTAAGAAGAGTCGTGTAGCCCTTCGGTCCCGCGCTCGCCGAGGTCGCCGAGGTCGCGTCGAGCACCACCGCAGGACCCGCCGTCAGCGTCACCGCCGCGACCAAGGCCACCAGCCGGGCGCGCCCTCGCGACCCGATCAAACCTCGTCCCACCCCATGGTGCTCCACCCGCGACCTCCAAGCCCCACAGCCCGTCCGTTCGGGCCGCTCCACCGCCGCAGACCCTAGTCGCGCGCGCCCACGCAGACCCTCACCAGATCACCCCGGCTGAGCTGCTCGCCCTCCCCGTGGCGGTGTTTCTCGACCAGCCGGGGACGCGGAACTGGTGGAGGTGATGGGACTTGAACCCACGACTTCCACGTTGCGAACGTAATCAGCTCAACCCGCTGACCAGCACCTTCGCGCGAAGCCCCAGGTCAACGGTACGAAGTGAACCTCATGAGCAACCCTGAGTGACCGTGAGTGGCCACTGCTACTGGCACGTGTGTGGCACGAAACGCACATCGTTCGTGCCGTCGGCGATGGTCGTCATTCGCAGTCCACGGACGATGGCGTCGGCACGCTGGTGGTGAGCGACGCGTCAGCGGGGGTTCGCGGCATAGAGCTGCCAGGTGCCGGGAACTCCCTTGAGTGTGTGTACCCCGCGGTCTTCGAAGGTGATGCCCGAGCCGATCACGAGATCGGCGACTGTACGCGAGACGAGCACCTCTTCGGGCGCCGCCAAGGCAGCAATACGCGCCGCGACGTGCACCGCGAGACCGGCGATGTCGTCGCCGCGCCGCTCGCATTCGCCGGTGTGAAGTCCGGCAGTGACAGACAGATCGAGATCGCGCGCCGCGCGGGTTATGTCCGCCGCGCAATCGATTGCGCGGGCCGGGCCATCGAAACAGGCAAGGAATCCGTCGCCTGTGGTCTTGATCTCACGACCCCGATGATGCCGAATCACCTCGCGTACGGCTCGATCGTGCGCGTCGAGCAACCCACGCCAACGCTGGTCCCCCATCGCCACCGCCCGCTCCGTTGACGACACAATGTCGGTGAAGACGACAGTCGTCAGGATGCGTTCTGCCATGCTTGCGGGACGCTCCCCCGTGAGGAACTCCGCGACCGCGTCGAGCGTCGGCGCATAGTCGCCCGCGAATGCCAATGCACCGTCACCGGGGAGCTCGAGGTAGCGGGCGCCAGCAATACTCGATGCGAGATAGCGCGCCCGCTCCGGTGCTCCCGTCGACTGATCACGCTGCAGCTGGCTCTCGTTCACCAGGACCAGCGTCGGGGCCGCTATGAGCGGCAGCGCGCCACGAGCGTCGAGTTCGCTGAAGATATGGCGATACTGCGCAGCGGCCATCCGTGGGGTGGCGGCGGCGCGGGTCAGCCGGGCCAACGCCACGAGCTCCGCCGGCTGCCCGCTGAGACCAGGCCACCACTCGGTCATGCCCTCGGTGGTGCCCCACGCTGACTGCACCATCTCCACGAAGGCCTCGATATCCGCCGGTGAAAACCCGATCGGATAGTCAGGCGCCCGCGCGTACCGCGCCGCGGTGTTGCTCAGCACGAGCGCGTCCACCCGCTCGGGATGAGCGGCGGCGAACATCATCGCCCTGGGACCGGCCTCGGCTTCCGCGTAGATCGCCGCCGAACGCGACCCGACGGCATCGAGCACGGCCAAGAGGTCGACGTTCCATTCCTCCCAGGTGGGGAAGTGCCCGTGCGACACAGGATCAGACGCCCCGCTCCCCCTCCGGTCGAACAAGATCAGTCGGCTGAAGGACGCGAGCGCGCGCATGAACGACGCCTCCGAGACCACGTCCCAGTGCAGGTCGATATGACAGAACCCGTGGCTGAACACCACGTCGATCGGTCCATCTCCGAGAACCTGATACGCGACCTGACCATCGCCCGCGGTCACATAGCTGGTCTCAGGAACCTCCACGCCGCGCATTCTTGCCGAGCCGAGGAGATGCCGCCCGCGTGCGGCAAGGGAAGCGGAATGACGGGGCATTGAGGGTGCCGGACGTCGCGCGCCCCTCGCCTGCGGACCTGGTGGAGGTGATGGGACTTGAACCCACGACTTCTACGTTGCGAACGTACGCGAAGCACACGCGCGTGCATCTGTACGCACCCCGCCCGTTCCGTTGTATGTGATCGTGGCAGCGGCCGACCTCGGCGAACACCCGTGAACGTCGGCGTCCGCGCCCATTCGGCGCCCACGAGCGCCCTCCACCTCCCCGCACCGCAGCTCGCACACTTGACCGGGGGTAGTGCCGGGGCCGACGGTGGAGGTAGTAGGTAGGTATGGCCCCGTTCGTGTTTCGTATTCTCTTGGTGTTCTTGGGGTGAACTTCCGTTATGCGGCGCGACGTGGATCGCGATGCTCGCCCTCGTCGTGACGGTCCTGCTCGACCAGCCGGGATCGCGGAACTAGCTGTACTCGGCCATCAGGTTGGCGACAGCCGCTGATCGGGGGTTGGCCTCCGAGGGCGCTGTGGCTTCGGCGATTGTTGTAGTCCTCGAGCCAGGGTGCAAGCGCTTGGGCGCGTTCGTTGTTGCTGGTGAAGACCTGGCAATCCCCGCGGCGGTGAACGCAGCGACTGCGCGTGCGAAGAACGCGGCGCAGCTCGTGGCCTTCTCGTCGTCGAGGATCTCGGCGTAGGCGAAGCGACTGTGGTCGTCGACGAGTGCGTGCACGTAGTCGTAACCAATCCGGGCCTTCTTCTTCGCGGACGTGGAGCCCATCTGACGGCCGTGGGCGCGCCAGCCACCACCGTCGGGGATCCGCCCGATCTTCTTGACGTCCATGTGGACCAACTGCCCGGTCTGGTCTCGTTCGTAGCGCACTGCAGTCGTCTTCGATGCTCGGATCACCTCGCCGGTCAGGGGGTCGCACTCGCAGAGGCGAGGGACCTGGTGGCGACGCAAGATCCTGCTCACCGTCCGCGGCGCCACGCCGAGCTCGGGACCCAACCAATCCTGCCCACGTCGATGTGCCGCGCGGGCAGCCAACACCTGCGCTTCGACACCCGAGCTGGTCTTGGTCGGCATCCGACGCGGACGCGACGACCGATCCCAGAGCCCAGCCTCACCCTCTAGGTCATAACGCGCGACCCAGCGATGCGCGCACTGACGAGAGATACCCATCGCCTTGGCGACATGAGCGACCGGCATTCCCTGCTCTCGGACTCGACGAACCAGCAGACGCCGGCCATGGAACGTCAATCGAGCGTTACGGTGAGACACGAAGACCTCCGGTTGGTGAAGACGGCAATCTCCACTGCACCGGAGGTCTTCCTTCTAGAGCAAACCCGTCACCAACGTCCTGGCCGAGTACAACTAGCCGGTGAACTTGGGGGTGACGATCACCGCGGCGGCCGGGCAGGTGTCGGTGGCCGGGTCGTAGGTGATGGTCACTTGGCCATCGCCGGTGCGCGCGCTCGTCACGATGACCGGACTCGTTGAGGCCGCGACCGAGGTTCCGCCGCCGCCGGCCGCGTTGGTCGCGCCACCACCACCGGCGCCGTAGCCGGCACCGCCACCGGCGCCGGAACCGGCACCGCCGCCGCCGCCGCCGAACCCGACCCCGCCGCCTCCGGCGCCGCCGTTGGCCGCCGTTGCCTGGTTCGCGTTGCCGCCGTTGCCGCCCGTGCCATTACCGTCGCCGCCGTTGGAACCACCGGTCACGCTCCCGATGCCGTGTTGACCGGTTCCGGTTCCACCAACCCCGCCAGGTAGCCCCGCGTTCGCAGCGGCCCCGCCGCCGCCGCCACCGCCGCCACCGACACCGCCGGCTCCAGCGCCGCCCGCGCCGCCGGTCGTCAAGC
>JALHSW010000486.1 GCA_022865365.1 Acidimicrobiia bacterium
GCAGCTCGATCAGCTCCTTCGCATCCCGAGCACCGACGCGCCCCGGGTCCAGATCACGCACGAAACCACGCACCACCCCGACCGCGTCGCGCAACGAGGCGAACCCGCCCTGACCGACCGGGCCGCGCCTCGTGGTGCCCGGGTCCTTGGTCGTGGGGTGAATGGTGGTGGCCACGCGCAACTCCCGTCGGACGGGCTCACCCCACGACACGAGAAAGCGACACGCGGCAGCGAGCGACACGAACGGCGGAAGGGAGGAGAGGGGGGCTTCCACGACCCCGGCCAACAACCACACCCTACACGAACACATGTTCGCTGTCAAGGTGACTTCCCAACCTTTGCCGAGGAAGGCTCCCCGGATGCCCTGGCCCGCCCCCGACGTCGCGGTGGCGGGTCGGCACGGGTCAAGGGCCGCCCGTTCGCCGCGTACGATGAGTGGGTGGCGAAGCGGAGCAAGCGACGCGCGAAGCGCCCGTCCCGGCCCGACGACGCTCCGCTCGCGCCCGACGACATCGACGAGTCGTTCGCGCCCCGCGTGGTCGACGACGTCACCGAGATCGAGGTCGAGGGCGAGCGAGTCGTCATTGGAGGGCCGTGGGGCGGCGCCCAGGTCCTGAACCCGACCGCGGCGCTGATCTGGCAGTTCCTCGACGGCGCTGCGACACTCGGCGAGCTCATCGACGACTTCGCCGAGGCGACGGAGACGTCGCGGAAGGTCGTGAAGCGCGACGTGCTCGAGTTCGCGCGGGCGCTCGGGCGCAGCGGGCTGCTCGTCGACGTCCAGGAGCCGTTCGAGATGATCGAGCTCGAGCCCGAGGCGGCGCCGGCTCATCTCGAACCCGGAGAGGAGCTCGACACGTTCACTCTCCTCGACCTCGACGGCAAGGAGCGCTCGCTCACCGACTTCCGGGGGCGGCGCGTCCTCCTCGTCAACTGGAACCCGGGGTGCGGCTACTGCGAGTCGATCGCCCGGCCGCTCGCTGAGCTCGAAGACGACCTCGCGGTGGCGGGGGTCGACCTCGTGCTGGTGACGAGCGGCGATGACGAGGCCAACCGTGAGCTCGTCGACCGCGCCGGGCTGCACGCGCCGGTGCTCCTCAAGCGCGACGGCGTCGAGCCGTTCGGCGCCCTCGGCACCCCGGCGGCGACGCTGCTCGACGAAGACGGGCGCGTCGCGATGAAGCTCGCCACGGGGGCGTTCGAGGTTCCCGCCGAGGCAGCACGGCTGGCCGGAGTCGAGCTCCCCACCGCGGCCGACGTCTCCCCGGAGGACGGCGCCACGGAGGACGGCGCCGCTGACGACGGCCCCCGCTACCTCGCGGCGGCGGGGGGGATGTGTGGCCCCGGGGCGGCGAGCGGCTCCACGACCGAGTGGGCCGGCACGCTGGCCGTCGGGCTCGCCGACGCGCACGTCGGCATCCGCTACAACTCCGACGCGACCCGGGCGCTCCTCGAGAAGCTCTTCGTCGGCGCCGTGATCGACGACCCGGCGGTGCCCGACAACTACTCCGTCGCGCTCTCGGCCGGGGACGGCCGGTCGCGCGACCTGGAGCTGCTCGTCCAGGGGAGCCGGCAGCTCGTGCGGAGCCGGTCCCGCCGGCGCGTCCTCGCCGGGCTGCTCAACTACCTCTCGAGCGACCTCC
>JALHSW010000487.1 GCA_022865365.1 Acidimicrobiia bacterium
AGCACCTCGCCTCCATAGGGAGTGCTACTACCGAGCAGAACGCGCGAGCTAGTGATCAGACCCACCGCAGCACCTCGCCTCCATGGGGATTGCTACTACCGAGCAGAACGCGCGAGCTGTTGATCAGGCCCACCGCAGCACTCCCTTGCGCCAGGCGTACACGAGCCCGAACGCGAGCAGCGCGATGAACAGCACCATCTCGACGAGGCCGAAGAGTCCGAGCGATTCGAGGTTGACCGCCCACGGGAAGATGAAGACCGCCTCCACATCGAAGATCACGAAGAGCAACGCGTACACGTAGTAGCGGACGTTCGACTGGCCCCAGCCGCCGACGGGGTCTGACCCCGCCTCGTAGGTGATGTACTTCTCGGACTGCGGGCGGTTCGGCCGGACGAGCCGACCGAGCCCGAGCATCCCGCCGACCATGAGCATCGCGGCAATGATCAACAGCGCGACCGCGAGGTACTGCCGGTAATACTCCGTCACGGCGCTGGCGCCTTCTCTCCCCCGAGGCCGGTGCGGGCGCAGCATACCCAGCGAGTTCTCGGGAGAGACAAACCAGGGGTCCGGAGTCTGGTCCGGGATCTGGTCCGGAGATGCGCGACCATCTGATGGGCAAGGAGCGCCGATGACGACCAGCTTGCGAGCCGTCCGGGACCGGACGACGCCGATCACCGCGTTTGTCCTGTCGGGCGGCGGGAACCAGGGCGTCAGCCAGGTGGGGATGCTGCGTGCCCTCATCGAGCGGGGCCACCGGCCCGACGTGATCGTCGGGACCTCGGTCGGGGCGCTCAACGGGGCGGTCATCGCCACGGTACCCACCCTCCAGAAGGTCGATCACCTCGAGGAGGTCTGGCGGAGCCTTCGCGGCGACGACGTCTTCCCCGGGAACACGCTCCGACGGGCTTGGAACCTGCTGCGTCGAGACGACCACCTGATCCCGGACGACGGACTCAAGTCGCTCATCGGCAGCGTTGGCGTGGCCTCGACCTTCGCCGACCTCGAGATCCCGCTTCGGGTGGTGGCAGTCGACCTCATCACCGGCGACGAGCACGTGATCGTGCGGGGTCCGCTCCCGTCCGCGCTGCTCGCCAGCTCGGCGCTCCCCGGGCTCTTCCCGCCGGTCGAGTTCAACGGACACACCCTCGTCGACGGTGCCGTCGTGAACCTCGTCCCGATCTCACACGCGCTCGCCGGGCCGATCGACCGGATCTTCGTGCTCGACGTGTCGGATCCGATCAGCGACAGGCCGATGCGCTCACCGCTCGACGTTGCGGTGCGGGCGTTCGCGATCTCACGCGACCAGCGCTTCGAGCTCGAGCTGCAATGGGTACCCAAGGAGATCGAGGTGGTGGTGCTGCCACCGCCGATCGACGACCGCGACTTCCTCGACTTCTCCGGTGCCGCCGGTCTCATCGACAGCGCGTACCACCTGTCGATGAGGGCTCTCGACGACCTCGAGGCGCAGCCGGGGCGACAACGCAAGCGCCGGTGGTGGAAGCGGCTCGCGAGCTGATGGAGACCCTCGGGGAGCTCCTCGTGGGTCTGGGCGTGCACTCCCTCACCAACCGCAACGACAGCGACGATCCCAAGCCCGAGGGTGACGACAATCGACCGCGCACGCTCGAGTTCTTCGTGATCGGGCCCGGCGTGATGATGACGAACTTCACGAACGATCGCCCTCGTCGTACTCATGCTGATCCCCGCGTACCTGCCACCGCTGGTCATCACGGTGCTGGGTGCCCGCGCGAAAGCCGGGCTCGGCGGGTTCGTGACCCGGCATCACGCAACGATCAACGCGACGGTCTGCTTCGTGTTCGCCGTCTACCTCGCGGTGCGTGGCATCGACATCCTGAGCTGAACCCGCGTTGCCCCTGGGTTCCACGCGAGGTTCAGGAACGGAGACGCCGGTAGCGGCGGATCAGCGCGTTCGTCGAGGAATCATGCGCGAGGTCGGGCTCGGTCGCCGCGTCCAGCTCGGGAACGATGTCCATCGCGAGCTTCTTCCCGAGCTCGACACCCCACTGGTCGAAGCTGTTGATGTTCCAGATCGCGCCCTGGGTGAACACCTTGTGCTCGTACATCGCGACGAGCTGACCGAGCGTGTTGGGTGTGAGCTCGGTGACGAGCACCGAGTTGGTCGGATGGTTGCCGGCGAACGTGCGGTGCGGCACCTGCTCCGCGGGCACACCCTCGGCCACCACCTCCTCGGGTGTCTTGCCGAAGGCGAGTGCTTGGGGCTGGGCGAAGAAGTTCGCCATGAGCAGGTTCTGGTGGTCGCCGAGAAGATGCGCCGGACGACAGGTGCCGATGAAGTCGGCCGGGATCAGCTTCGTGCCCTGGTGGATGAGCTGGTAGTAGGCGTGCTGGCCGTTCGTGCCGGGCTGACCCCAGACGATCGGCCCGGTCTGCCAGTCGACCGCATTGCCCTGGCGATCGACCGCCTTCCCGTCGCTCTCCATGTCGAGTTGCTGGAGATACGCACTGAACTTCGACAGGTAGTTGTTGTACGGCAGGATCGCCACGGTCTCGGCGCCGAAGAAGTTGTCGTACCAGATGCCGATGAGCCCCAGGATCATGGGCAGGTTCGACTCGATCGGTGCGGTGCGAAAGTGCTCGTCGATCGCGTGGAAGCCCGCGAGCATGTCGCGGAATGCATCGGGGCCGATCGCGATCATCAGCGAGAGTCCGATGGCCGAGTCGTACGAGTACCGGCCGCCCACCCAGTCCCAGAACTCGAACATGTTCTCGGTGTCGATCCCGAACTCGGCCACCTCTTCGGCGTTCGTCGAGACCGCGACGAAGTGCTTCGCCACCGCCGCGTCGTCGCCGAGCTTCTCGAGCGCCCACTCCCGCGCCGAGCGCGCGTTGGTCATGGTCTCCAGCGTGGTGAAGGTCTTGGACGCGACCACGAAGAGGGTCTCGGCCGGGTCAAGGTCTCTCGTCGCTTCCCAGAAGTCGTTTCCGTCGACGTTCGACACGAAGCGGAAGGTCATGGACCGCTCGCTGAAGTCCTTCAGTGCCTCGTAGGCCATGCGGGGGCCGAGATCACTCCCCCCGATGCCGATGTTCACGACGTTGCGAATGCGCTTGCCGGTGTGCCCGGTCCACGCGCCCGAGCGCACCCGATCGGAGAAGCCGGCCATCTTGTCGAGGACGCGGTGGACCTCGGGGACCACATCGACCCCGTCGACGAGGATCTGCTCGCCCTCGGGCGCTCGGAGCGCGACGTGGAGCACCGCGCGCTGCTCGGTGATGTTGATCTTCTCGCCCGCGAACATGGCGTCGCGAAGCGTTTCGACCCCGGCGCGCCGCGCCAGCGCCACGAGGAGCGTGATCGTCTCGGGCGTCAGGCGGTTCTTCGAGTAGTCGAGATAGAGGTCACCGGCCTCGAGCACCATCGTGTCGCCCCGCGTGGCGTCGTCCGTGAACATCTGGCGGAGGTGGAGGTCGCGCGTCCGCTCGAAGTGCTCCTCGAGCGCCTTCCACTCCGGCGTGTCGACGATCCGTTCGTGCTGTTCGGCCATCAAGTGCTCCGCCTGGCTCAGAGGGGGCCGGTCAAAGAAGGAAGGTGGCGTCTCGGGCCCAGTGGATGAAGGTGTCGGGGGCGATCCCCACGAGCAGGACCATCACCCCGGTGACCACGAGCACCACGGCGCTCCACGCATCGACCCGCCGCATCACCACGGACCCGGTCGAGTCTTCGCCCGACCCTTCTCCAGTGGCAGGGCTCAGGAGGCTCATCGCGATACGCAGGTAGAAGAACGCCGTCACGACGGCGGCGAGCACCCCGACCATCAGGAGGCCGTACTCCTGGGCCTCGGCGGTGGCGGAGAAGATCTCCAGCTTCGCCACGAACCCACCCGTGAGCGGGATCCCGGCCTGAGCCAACACGAAGAAGATCAGGAACCCGCCCAGCACCGGCCGCCGCAGGGCGAGCCCGCGGTAGTCGTCGAGCGAATGGCTGTCGTCGCCCTTCCTGGTCGCCAGCGTGATCACCGCGAAGGCACCGATCGACATGAACGAGTAGACGAAGAGGTAGAAGAGCGCAGCTTCTCGGCCGCGCTCGGTCTGGGTCTGGAACCCCATCAGCACGTATCCTGCGTGCGCGATCGACGAGTACGCGAGCATCCGCTTGACGTCGGTCTGGACGACGGCCGCGACGCTCCCGACGACGAGTGACAGCACTGCGAGGACCCAGACGGCGGGTCGCCAGTCGGTGCTGTAGAGCGGGAACGCGACCCCGAACACCCGGATCAGTGCGGCGAACGCGGCGGCCTTGGTCGCGGCCGACATGAACGCGGTGACGGGGGTCGGCGAGCCCTGGTACACGTCGGGCGTCCACATGTGGAACGGCACCGCCGCAACCTTGAAGCCCAGTCCGACGAGGAGCAGTGCGAAGCCCGCGAGGAGCGTCCCCTGGTCGAGCAGCGTGTTCTGGGCCAGGAACTGTCCGATGCCGGTGAGCGACGTCGTACCGGTTGCCCCGTAGGTGAGGGCCACGCCGTAGAGGAACACGGCCGAAGAGAACGCGCCGAGCACGAAGTACTTGATGCCGGCTTCCTGGGACGCGGCGCGGCGACGGTCGAAGGCCGCGAGCACGTACAACGGGATCGAGAGCACCTCGAGCGCGACGAACACGACGATGAGATCGTTCGCGGATGTCATCGCGAGCATGCCAGCGCCCGAGAGCAGGAGCAGGGCGAGGTACTCGGGAGCTTCGAGGCCCTCCCGGCGCAGGTACGCCACCGAGAGCAGCACCGCCAGCAGGGTCGCGATCAACACGACGACGCCGAGGAACACGGCGAAGAGGTCGACACGCAACATCCCGGAGCCCCCCACCGAAGTGAAGGTGGTGATCGGTCCGTCGTCGCGCACGACGTTCCAGAGCCGGAACTCGAGTGCGCCCGCCGCGACGATCCCGGCGAACGCGAGCACGAGGCACACCGGCATCGTGGCGCGGCGCGCGCGGAGCAGCGCCTTCGCCAGGACGATCGCGACGCCGGCTGCGGCCAGCGCCAAGACCGGGCCCACGGCGAGCCAATCGATCGACGGCGCCTCGATCGGCGCCACGCCGAGGATCACCGTCCACCCGCCTGGTCACGGCCCTGTTCACGGCCCAGCTCGAGTGAGCCGCCCTGCTTCCCGCCGGGCAACGTCGTCTTCGACGCACCCTCGGGACGGGTCTCCTCGAAATCGGTCTTGAGCTCGAGGTTCACGATCGTGCGCTTGACCGACGGCTCGATGCGGTCGAGTGCCGGCTTCGGGTAGAGCCCGAGGAAGAGGCTCAGCGCAAGCAGGGGCGCAACCACGGCGATCTCACGGAAGTTGAGATCGGTGAGCCTCGGGTGCTTGGTCGACGGCTTGCCGGTGAAGACCCTCTGGAACGACCAGAGCATGTAGACGGCGGCGAGGATCACGCCCGTCGCGCCGACCACGGCCCAAGGCCGTTCGGAGACGAACGCACCGAGGAGGGACAGGAACTCCCCGATGAAGCCCGAGAAGCCGGGCAGCCCGATGCCCGCGAACATCGCGATGACGAACATCGCAGTGAGCACCGGCGCCGACTTCCAGATGCCGCCGTATTCGTCCATGTCATAGGTGTGGCGGCGCTCGTAGAGCATGCCCACCACGAGGAACAGCGCGCCGGTGGTGAGGGGATGGCTCAGCATCGTGAAGACGGCCCCGTCGAGACCGAACACGGTCAGCGAGAAGATGCCGAGCACGACGAATCCCATGTGCGAGACCGATGAGTAGGCGATCACCCGTTTGAAGTTCTTCTGCATCGCCGCGACGATCGCGCCATACACGATGCCGATGACCCCGAGCGTCAGCATCAGCGGCGCGAGGTCGATCGAAGCGTGCGGGAACAGCTCGAACGAGAAGCGCAGCAGGCCGTAAGCACCCATCTTGATGATGACGCCGGCCAGCACGACCGAGCCCGCGGTCGGTGCCTCGGTGTGCACGTCGGGCAGCCAGGTATGGAACGGGAACAGCGGCGCCTTGATCGCGAACGCGGCCATGAAGCCGAGGAACAGCAGCGTCTCGGTCGTGCCATCGAGGCCCTGCCAACCCCAGCCCGCGAGCACGCGGTAGTCGAAGCTCAGCACACCCGTGTCGGACTGGTGCAGGAAGCCGAGCGTCAGCAGGCTGGCCAGCATCACCGCCGAGCCGGCCGCGGTGTACAGGAAGAACTTGGTCGCCGCGTAGTCCTTGCGCTCGTGTCCCCAGCCCTGGATGAGGAAGTACATGGGGACGAGCAGGAGCTCCCAGAACACGAAGAAGAGGATGAGGTCGAGCGACAGGAACACGCCCATGATCGTGAACTCGAGCGCGAGGAACCACGCGATGAACGCCTTCGGGCGATTGGTCGGGTACTTCGACGACGCGAGCAGGCCCAGCGGCATGAGCACGGCGGTGATCACCACCATGAACAGGCTGATGCCGTCGACGCCGACGACGTACCGGGCGCCGATGCCGGGGATCCAGGAATGGTCCTCGACGAACTGGAAGAACGGGTCTTTGGTCACGAACGCCCAGAGCATCCAGAGGCTCAGTGCGAGGGTGGCGATCGTGAAGAGGTAGCCGACGGACTTGATGACCTCCGGGCGCGAGGGGGGCAGGAACATCACCACGATCGCGCCGATCAACGGCGTGATGATGATCGCGGTGAGGATCGGGAAGTCAGACATCGTCAGCGCGCCACGTAGACGAGGAAGAAGCACAGGAGCGCGACCATGCCGAGCGCGACGCCGAGCGCGTAGCGCCGCACGAGACCGTCCTGCATGTGGCGCAGACCATCGCCGGCGCGACGCACGAGGTGGGCGACACCGTTGACGCTTCCGTCGATCACCCGCGTGTCGACCTGCTCGTCGAGGAACTCGGCACCGGCGCGCCCGGGCTTGTCGACGAACGCCGAGACACCGGCGTCGTAGAAGTACGCGTTGCCGGCGAGGGTGGCGGCCGGACCGAGACCGTCACGGAGCGGGTCGCGGTCGCGGGCCTTCAGCCCCCGCCGGTAGAGGAGGTAGGCGATCCCGATCCCGATCGAGGCGAAGAAGAACGCGACACCGGTCAGCGCGAGGCCTTCGTCGAAGCTGCTCGGCGACGGCTGGGTCACGCCTTCGAAGACCGGTGCAAGCCACTCGTCGAGGAACTCCAGGCCCTGGATCGGGAGGTTCAGCAGGCCGCCGAACGCGGCGAGGATCGCCAGCGCCACCATCGGCACGAGCATCACCGCGGGGCTCTCGTGCGGATCGTGCCCACCGAGCCGAGACTGGCGCGGCGGCTCGCGGTACTCGACCGTCGGCAAGAAGTCGGGGTCGTAGCCCAGCTCGGCCTCGGTGTACACAGCACCGTCGGCGACGGCCACCGCCCCATCGATCGGGCCGTCGTCGTCGGAGCCGCCGCTCACCGCGGGCAGCGGGTCCGGCACCGGGAGGTCGCGGAAGCGCTCGTTCCCGAAGAAGGTCAGGTAGATCAGCCGGGTCATGTAGATGCCGGTCATCACCGCGGCCAGCACCGCCACCGCCCACAGCCCGTACTTGCCGTCCTCGTACGCGGCCTCGATGATCCCGTCCTTCGCCCAGAACCCGGCGAACGGGGGCACCCCGGTGATCGCGAGCCAGGCGATCACCATGCTGCCCGCGGTGACCGGGAGGAACGCCTTGAACCGTCCCATCACGCGCATGTCCTGGTTCTCGTCGTCGCCGTGGATCACCGACCCCGCGCCGAGGAAGAGGCAGCCCTTGTAGAACGCGTGCATGAGCACCAGGAAGATGGCCGCCGTGTACGCGCCGAGCCCGCACGCGAGCACCATGTAGCCGAGCTGGGAGATCGTCGAGTACGCCAGCGCGCGTTTGATGTCGGGTTGGAAGCATGCGATCGTCCCGGCGAGGAGCGCGGTGATGGCGCCGATCCACGCCACCACCGTCGCGGCATCCGGGCTCGCATCGAAGAACGGGTGCGCGCGTGCGATCAGGAAGATCCCGGCGGTCACCATCGTCGCCGCGTGGATCAGCGCCGACACCGGCGTCGGGCCCTCCATCGCGTCGGTGAGCCACGGGAACAATGGGATCTGCGCGCTCTTCCCCGTGACGGCGAGGAACAGGAGGAGCGCGACCGCCGTCACCACACCGCCCGCCGCCGTCGCGGCGGCTTTCCCGGTGACGCCGTAGTCGAGTGAACCGAACTCGACGATGAGCAGGAACATGGCCAGCATGAACCCGAAGTCGCCGACACGGTTGTAGATGAACGCCTTCTTGCCACCGACGGCCGCACTCTCACGCTGGTTCCAGAACGAGATCAGGAGGTACGAGCAGAGGCCGACGCCCTCCCAACCGAGGAACGTCACCAGGTAGTTGTTCCCGAGGACCAGGATCAGCATCGAAGCCGCGAACAGGTTGAAGTACGCGAAGAACCGTGCGAACCCCGGGTCTCCGTGCATGTAGCCGACCGCGTAGAGGTGGATCAGCATCCCGACGCCCGTGACCAGCAGGATCCACGTGATCGAGAGCGGATCGGCGAGAAACGCCATGTCGACCTTGAGCTGGTCGGCCGGCAGCCACGTGAACACGACGCTCGACACGGAGCGCTCGTCGGGCGCAAGGCTCAGCGCCGCGGCCAGCATCACGAGCGCCCAGAGGAACGCGACCCCCATCAGCCCGGTCGCGATCCAACCGGCGATCGGCTCACCGATGCGCCTGCCGAAGAGCAGCAGCACGGCCGTGCCGACGAGCGGCAGGAGCGGCACGATGCCGACGAGCTCGAGCAATCCGTGGGCGTTCACGCCGTCAGCCCTTCAAGACCGTCAGGTCGTCCGCGGTGGCACTGCGGCGACGGCGGAAGATCGCAACGATGATCGCGAGGCCGACGGCGACCTCGGCGGCCGCGACCACGAGGGTGAAGAACACGAGCACCTGACCTGCGGTGTCGTTGAGCGCCTTCGCGAACGCGACGAACGTGAGGTTGACTGCGTTGAGCATGAGCTCGACGCTCATGAACATCACGAGCACGTTGCGTCGGACGAGCACACCGACCGCGCCGATGCTGAACAGCGCGGATGCAAGAACGAGGTAGTAGCTGGGGGTGATCTCCAGGGACGCGACCAACGGAGAGATGCTCACGGGACGCTCTCCCCCTGCGGATCCGACGCCTCGTCGATCCCCTCACCGACGGGCCGACCGCTCCGACGCGCGAGGGCGACGCTCCCCACGACCGCGATCACGAGCAGGACCGCGGTGAGCTGGAAGGGCCAGAGGAAGTCGGTGAAGAGCACGCGAGCGACGCGCTGGATGTTGTTCCCGAAGTCGCCGCCACCACTGAGCGGAACGCCGCTCGCCGTCTTGGCGCCGGTCGCCCAGCCGTGCCCGGCGAGCAGCAGGATCTCCACCAGCACGAGCGCCCCCAACGCGAGGGCGATCGGGCGCTGGAACCGGAGTGTCTCGGTGAGAGCCTCACGACGGTCGACACCGAGCAGCATGATCACGAAGATGAAGAGCACGACGATCGCGCCCGCGTAGACGATCACCTGCACCGCGGCGACGAGCTGCGCGTCCTGCAGGAGGAAGAGGACGGCTACGCACAGGAGGGTCAGCACGAGGAAGAGCGCCGAATGGACGGGATTGCGCGCCAGCACGACGCCGAGGGCGCCTACGAGCGTCAGCCCGCCCATGAGGAAGAAGAGGAAGACGGTCACCCGAGATCCACCTCGACGTCATCGGCTGCTTCCGACCCAGGCGCTTCCGATGCACTACCGGACTCGAGCGCCGGCACCGGGCTCTGGCCGCGTTCGGGTGGGCGCACACCGAACCCGAGCTCACCCGACCAGGCCACCTTCCCCTCGAACGCGGCCTGGCCCGATGGCGCGGTGGCGCGCATCCAGGCGCTGGTGTGGTCGTCCTCACCACCGAGCCACAGCTCCCACGGCTGGCGCCGCGCGCGGCCGTCGTCGTCGACCAACAGCTCGCGCTTGGTGTAGATCGCGTCGTCGCGGTTCGCGAACGAGAACTCGAACAGCTTCGTCTCGGTGATCGCCTCGGTCGGGCACGCCTCGACGCAGAGGTCACAGTGGATGCACCGGAGATAGTTGATCTCGTAGACGAAGCCGTAACGCTCACCGGGCGAGACCGGGTCCTCGGGAGAGTTGTCAGACCCGCGCACATAGATGCACTTCGCCGGGCAGACGCCGGCGCACAGCTCGCAGCCGATGCACTTCTCCATGCCGTCCTCGTACCGGTTGAGGACGTGACGACCGTGGAAACGCTCGGGCTTGGGCCGCTTGTGCTTGGGATAGTCGCCGGTGACCTTGGGCTTGAAGACCTGCGTCATCGTGATGCGGAACCCGCTCCACCTTCCCACTACTGCACCGGCCCGTTCACTTGATCTCTTCGGAGACTTCGTGGGGCTTGGGGACGCAAGCCATGAGGACGCCGTAGATCAGAAGTGCGCCGACCGCCGCCGCGGGGGTGACGATCCAGAGGTTCCAGCCGAGGTTCCGCGCCACGACGATCAAACCCGTCACCATCGCCCAGAGGAACGCGGCCTCGATGAGCACCTTCCAGCTGATGTTCATCAGCTGGTCGTACCGGAGTCGGGGCAGCGACGCGCGCACCCAAACCGTGCCGTAGAGCAGGACGAGCAGCTTGAACATGAACCAGAAGATGGGCATCACCCAGGTGTTGATCCAGTTGTCGGACGCCACGAAGCCGAGGCTCGGGCCCGACGGGCCGCCGAGGAACAGCGTCACTGCGATCGCACACATCGTGATGAGGTTCATGAACTCGGCGAGGAAGAACAGGGCGAAGCGGATCCCGGTGTACTCGGTGTGGAAGCCACCCACGAGCTCCTGCTCCGCCTCGACGAGGTCGAAGGGCGGGTGGTTCGTCTCGGCGAGCGCGGCGATCACGAAGATGAGGAGCGCGCCGATGGCCGGGAGCCAGTACCACTCGCTGACGATGGCGTCAGCGCCCGTCCACGGCTGTTGGTTGACGATGGCGCGCGTCGACAGCGTCCCGGTATGTACGAGCACACCCACGACCGCCAGACCGAGCGCGGCCTCGTACGAGAGCAGCTGCGCCGACGCCCGCACCGAACCGAGGAGCGGGTACTTCGAGCCCGAAGACCAGCCCGCCAGCATCACGCCGTAGAGGCCGATGCCCGACATCATCAGAAGGAAGAGGATGCCGATCTCCGGGTCGGCGAGCTGCAGCTCGGTGACGTGACCGGCGATCGACACCGTGCCCCCGATGGGCACGATCGCGAACGCGAGGAACGCGGGGATGATCGACAGGTACGGAGCGAGCAGGTACACGGGTCGGTCTGCGGAGGTCGGCGTCGATTGCTCCTTGAAGAACAGCTTGATGCCGTCGGCCAGGCTCTGCAGGATTCCGAACGGGCCGGCCGATGATGGGCCGATGCGGTTCTGCATGTCGGCGATGACCTTGCGCATGAACCAGATGTAGAGCATGACGCCGATGAGCAGCAGGGCGAAGATCGCGATTGTCTTGCCGATGACGATCAGGACGACCGTGAGGTCGATGTCGCCCTCGAGGAGCGGATCGGCGGCGAGAAGCGGGTTCATGCTCGACCGCCTGGGGAGCCGCCTGGGGAGCCGCCTGGGGAGACGGTCTCGATCCGCAGGTCGGTCACCGACGCGGCGGCGTCAATGAGGTCGCCGGCACCGGGACCCGTGCGGTTGCTCGCGACGAACGCCGTACCTTGCGGTGTGCGCAGGTCGGCCTGGATCGGCAGCTCCACGCTGGCTCGCGACGCGCTGACCCGCACCCGTGCACCGTCGGCAACACCGAGCGCGTCGCAGTCGCGGGGGTGGACGAGCAGGCGCGCGCCGTCCTCGGCCAAGCGCGCGAGCGACGGTGACGCCGCGACCACGCGGTCGGATCCGTAGAGGGTGCGCGCGGCCACGAGGCGCAGACTGTACGCGTCGGCGGACGCGGCGGGCGGTACCGCCGCATCGCCGGACCATGTATGGAGCGGCAACGCGGGCGCGGGAACCGGCGGCGAAGAATCGGCGGTCGCGTCTTCGGTCACGTCTTCCGCGGTGGTGGGGATCGGTTCCCACGACACCCCGACGCCCGCCGATCCGGCGCCGAAGGCGAGCTCGTCCACATGATCAACCAGCGGGAGGACGGCTCCGTCACGGGCCCGACGAACGAGGGCCGCGTCGACGCCCGCGAACGCGGGTGCGAGCCGGGCGATCTCGTCCTGCACCTCGTCGACGAGCTCGAGGTCGAACTCGGTCCCCAGTCGGGCCGCGAGTTCGACCGCGATCCGCCACGGCTCCAACGTCGTGCCCTCGGGCGTGACCTTGCGCCCCAAGCGCACGACGCGACCTTCGACGTTGCTCATGGTGCCGCGCTGCTCGCCCCACACGGTCGGGGGCAGCAGCACGTCGGCATGGGCTGCGCCGTCGTCGGGGAACGCGCCCACGCACACGACTCGCTCAGCCTTCGCGAGCGCCTCGCGGGCGAGTGCTCGATCGGGGAAGTCGGCCAGGGGATCACAACCGAGCAGCACCAGCAGCTTGATGGTGCCGTCGACCGCACCCCGCATGATGCCCGCCGCGTCGAGCCCCGGGGCGTCGGGCACGGTCCCCCACTCCGTTGCGAAGTGGTCGCGTCCCGCGTCGAGCGAGACGCGACCTGGGAGGAAGCCCGGGGTGAGCCCCAGGTCGAGCGCGCCGTGCACGTTGCCCCGCCGCAGTGCCGACAGGAAGCGCACGTCGTGCCCGGACGCCGCGAGGAGCGACGCGGCGTGGACCGTCGCGTCGCTCGACTCGGCGACGGAGGGCCGCCCGAGCACCACGACGATTGGGCCGTCGCGGTCCGCGATCGCTTCGACGATCTCGTCAACCGCCTTGGTGCGGGTCTTGCGACCACTGAGCGCGTCCACGAGCTTCGTCACGATCTCGGCGCTCGCCCCGGGCAGGTGTCGGAGCGCCGACGTCGCGTCGCGCGTGAGTCCGGTGTCGCGGGCTCCCACCTCGACGAGCGGGACCCCGAGATCGACGGCGGCTCGCCGAATGCGCAGTGCGAGGACCGGCAGCTCCTCCTTGAGGTCGGCGCCGAGGAGGACGATCGCCTTGGCCCGGTCGAGATCCGCGATCGTGGCTCGTGGCATCCCCAGGATCACGTCGGCGGGGAGCCCGTCGCCGAGCTGCGCGTCGACGTGGTCGGTGCCGATGACCCCCTTGGCGAGACGCGCCCAGGCATAGGCGTCCTCGTTGGTGCCTCTGGCGCCACCGAGCACGGCGATCGCCCCCGCACCGTGCTCGTCGCGCACGCTTCGGATGGCCGCAGCCGCGGCCTCGAGCGCTTCGGACCACGACGACTCGACGAGCTCCGTACCTCTCTTCACCATCGGGGCGAGCACACGGTCGTCGGAGTGCACCCACTCGTAGCCGTAGCGACCCTTGTCGCAGAGCCAACCCTGGTTGATCGGCTCGGAGTCGACGCCGAGCAGCCGCACGATCCGGTTCGACGTCGAGTCGAGCGTCCCCCGACACCCCACCGCGCACGACTGGCAGGACGTCTCGATCGCTTCGAGATCCCACGGGCGCGCCTTGAAGCGGTACGGGCTCGCCGTGAGCGCGCCGACCGGGCAGATCTGGACGACGTTGCCGGAGAAGTAGGAGCTGAACGGCTCACCGGGGTACGTGATGACCTCGGTCGAGTCGCCCCGGCCGCCGAAGTCGATCAGGGGATCACCGGCGACCTCGGCGGCGAAGCGCGTGCAGCGACCGCATTGGATGCAACGCTCACGGTCGAGGAGCACGAGGTCGCTGATGGGGATCGGCTTCTCGAAGTGGCGCTTCTCCTCGACGTAGCGCGACTCCCCCGGACCGAACGCGAGCGTCTGGTCCTGCAGCGGGCACTCACCACCGCGGTCACACACCGGGCAATCGAGCGGGTGGTTGATGAGGAGGAACTCGAGCACACCGTCCTGGGCCTCCCTCACCCCGGCGGATTGCGTGCGGACGATCATCCCGTCGGTGACGGGGGTTGCGCAGCTGATCTGGAGCCCGCGCATCCCTTCTACCTCGACGAGGCACATGCGGCACATGCCGACCGGCTTCATCCGTTCGTGGTAACAGAAGCGCGGGATGTAGGTACCGTGGTCCTGCGCGACCTTGATGAGCAGCTCGCCGCGGGGCGCCTGCACGACGTTGTCGTCGATCGTGACCGAGACGACGTCCTTGTCACCTGCGACCGGGATCGTGTACCGGTGGTCCGACGGCCACTGGCTCATCGGCACGGCATTGGCACTCATGCCGACACCACTTCGAGGGGGGCGCGCTTGGCGAAGTCGCGTTTGAGGCGCTCGCGGATCTCGGCACCGAAGTAGCGATCAAGGCTCACCACGTGGCTCATCGTCGACGGTCCGAGCGCACAGATCGTCGTCTGCGCAAACGGCGCGTTGAGGCCGGGAACGATGCTGCTCCCGAAGTCGAGGAGCAGGTCGAGGTCGTCGGGGCGCCCGAGGCCGTGCACCATGCGGTAGAGCACCTTGTCGATCCAACCCGAACCCTCGCGACACGGAGTGCACTTCCCGCACGACTCGTGCGCGAAGAACTTCGCGAGCCGCCACGAGATCAGGAGCGGGTCGACGGTCTCGTCGAACACCATGATCGCTCCCGAGCCCAACATCGTCTTCAGCTCACCGGCGCGGTCCATGTCGAGGGGCTCGTCGAGATGCTCCGGCATCAGCCACGGGGCCGAGGCGCCGCCGGGGATGAAGAACTTCATCGCCTTGCCGTCGCGGACACCCCCGGCGAGCCCTTCGATGAGGTCGCGGAAGCTCGTCCCCAGCTCGACCTCGTAGTTGCCGGGGCGCTCGACCATGCCGGACACCGAGAAGATGCGCGTGCCGGTCGACTTGTTCACGCCGAGGCCGGCGTACCACTTGGCTCCTCGGCGGATGATGTGCGGCACCGTCGACAGCGTCTCGACGTTGTTCACCACCGTCGGTGCGGCGTACAAGCCCTGCGCCGCGGGAAATGGCGGCTTGATGCGCGGCATCGCTCGCTCGCCCTCGAGGCTGGAGAGCAGTCCCGTCTCGTCGCCCGCGATGTAGCAACCCGCGCCACGATGCACGATCACGTCGAGATCGAAACCCGACCCGAGGATGTTCTTCCCCAGGAAGCCATTTGCGTACGCGTCGTCGACGGCCTGCTGGACGCGCTCGGCACCAAGCGCGAACTCGCCCCGGATGTAGATGAATGCGACGTGCGCCTGGATGGCGAACGCCGTGATGGCGACACCCTCGATGATCTGGTGCGGGTCGCGCTCGAGGAGCATGTGGTCCTTGAACGTCGACGGCTCGCCCTCGTCGGCGTTGACCGCGAGATAGCGCGGGAAGACGTCCTTGGGGAGGAACGACCACTTCTGGCCCGCTCCGAACCCCGCGCCGCCGCGACCGCGCAGCCCCGACGTCTGCACCTCCTCGACGATCGTGGCCGGCTCCATCCCGAGGGCCTTCTCGAGGGCCGAGTACGCCTTGTTGTGCTTGCGGGCGGCCTCGAACGTCCACGAGTCCTTCTCGCGCGAGCGGAGGAACTTCGTGACGATGCGCGTCTCCTCGACGGCCATCAGGCGGTTCCTCCACTCTTGGAACCGGCAGTCTCGGGGAGGCTGGTCCCCGACACGGTGCGCGCAACCAGCTCGCCGCGCTGGTACTGCCCGATCACGTCGACCGCGGCATCCGGGGCGACCGGGCCATGGAACTCGTAGTTGACCTGCATGACCGGAGCGAGATCGCATGCGGCGATGCACTCCACCTCTTCGACGAACACGTCGTCGTCCGAGGCGTAGTGCGCGCGCAGACCTTCGAGCAACGAAGGCCCGCCGTTCACCAGGCACGACACGTTCGTGCACACGGACACCACCAGACTCCCGGCCGGTTCCCGCTTGAACATCGTGTAGAAGGAACAGGTGCCGAGCACGAGCGCCGGTGTGAGGTCGAGTAGCCCCGCGATCTCTTCCATCGCGTCGGGCGTCACCCAACCATCACGATCCTGCGCGAGGTGCAACAGCGGCAGGAGTGCGGACTTCGCGTGCGGATAGCGGGCGATGATCTCCTTCGCGCGGCGACGGTCGGCATCGGTGAACGCCACTAGCGATCCACCTCGCCCAGGATCGGGTCGACGCTCGAGATGATCGCAACGGTGTCAGCGATCAACGAACCCTCCGCCATCGGGCCCGCTGACTGCAGGTTGTAGAACGACGGCCCTCGGATGTGCATCCGGGCCGGCTTCCCAGTGCCGTCCGACACGAGATAGCAGCCGATCTCGCCACGGGGCGACTCGATCGCGACGTAGGTCTCGCCTGCCGGCACCTTGAACCCTTCCGTGAAGAGCTTGAAATGGTGGATCAAGGCCTCCATCGACTCGTCGATGCGCGCCCGCGGCGGCGGCGTGATCTTGGCGTCCTGCAGCCGGTAGTCGCCGACCGGCATGCGCTCCACGCACTGGCGAATGATCTTCACCGACTCGTGGATCTCGTTGAGCCGGATGAGGAACCGGTCGTAGCAGTCGCCGTTCTGGGTGTACACGACGTCGAAGTCGACCTCGTCGTACGCGAGGTATGGCTGCGCCTTGCGGAGGTCCCAGGGGAAGCCGGTCGAGCGAAGGATCGGGCCCGTGACGCTGAGGCCGAGCGCCTGCTCCGTGGTGATCACACCGACACCGATGAGGCGCTCCATCCAGATCGGGTTCTCCGTGAGGAGCTCGGAGTAGTCACGCACGCCGCGCTCGACGATGTCGCAGACCTCGAGCGTCTCCTCTTCCCAACCGTCGGGCAGATCGGCGGCGACGCCGCCGGGGCGGATGAAGTTGTTGTTCATCCGCAGGCCCGTGAACATCTCGATGAGACGCAACACCTCTTCGCGCTCGCGCCAGCCGTAGATCATCATCGACAACGCGCCGATGTCCATGCCGTTGGTCGCCTGGAAGAGCAGGTGCGACCCCACGCGGTTCAGCTCGACGAGGAGCATCCGGATCCACACGGCCCGCGTGGGGACCTCGACATCGAGGAGCCGCTCGACGGCCATCGACCACACGAGCTCGTTCGAGAGCGGTGACACGTAGTCCATGCGCGTGACGTTGGTCGCGCCTTGCACGTAGGTGAGATCTTCGGCGGTCTTCTCCATGCCCGTGTGCAGGTAGCCCACCACCGGCTTCACCCGCAGCACTGTCTCACCGTCGAGCTCGAGCATCACGCGCAGCACGCCGTGGGTCGACGGGTGCTGCGGGCCCATGTTGACGATCGTCGTCTCGGACTCATCGGGCCAGAGCCCCCCGGTGAGCACGAGCTCGTGCTGCGCCGGGCGCATGACCTGCGCGCCCTCGTCGGTCTGGGCCTCGAGTCGCAGGGCGCCCGGGTCGCTGGTGATGATCTCCTCGCTCACCCGTTCCACCTCATCGGGGCCCGGGGTCTTCCTTGAAGGTGACGGGCACACGCGCGGGGAAGTCGTCCTTGCGCAACGGGTGTCCCTCCCAGTCGTCGGGAAGGAGGATGCGGGTCAGGTCGGGGTGCCCTTCGAACGTGACCCCCAGGAGGTCGTACGCCTCGCGCTCGGCGAAGTCGACTCCGGGAAAGAGGTCGGCGATGCTCGCGATCGTGGTGTCCGACTGCGGCACCGCGCTGATGATGCGAATCCGGCGGTTGCGGGGATGCGAGAGGAAGTTCGCGACGACCTCGAACCGTTCGGGCGCGACCCCTGCGACCGCGAGCCGGGTGGAGTCGTGCAGGTGGTCGACGACGGTGACGTCGACGCACTGGGTGAACTGCTGGTCGTCGCGGAGGAACGCGGCGGCGTCGTGCCAGCTCGCGCGCTCGACGTACACGACGGGCTGTCCGTGCGAGTCGTGGAACACGGTCCCGGGGAACCGCCCGATGACCGCGGCTGCGACCTCGTCGGAGGGCACGGCCTGGGCGGGCCCGAGATCGTGAATCTCTTCACGAGCCTTCTCGTCAAGCGTCAGGTCGTCGTCGGGCATCGGGCGATGAATCCTCGTGAGCGCTCAGGCGCTCGTGATCGTGACGGGTCGAACGTGCGACGTCGTACCGTCGATCTGGTCCACCTGGATCGCGGCGCCGCGTCCCTCGCCGCGGCGCTTCATGATCTCTCCCGAGCGAACCTGCTCGTGCAACGTGAGGATCCCGTGGAGGAGCGTCTCGGGACCGGGGGGGCACCCGGGCACATAGACGTCGACGGGAACGATCTGGTCGACGCCCTGCACGATCGCGTAGTTGTTGAACATGCCGCCGCTGCTCGCGCAGACGCCCATCGAGATCACCCACTTGGGCTCGACCATCTGGTCGTAGACCTGGCGCAGCACCGGCGCCATCTTCTGGCTCACCCGGCCGGCGACGATCATGAGGTCGGCCTGACGCGGGCTGGCACGGAACACCTCCATGCCGAAGCGGGCCTGGTCGTAGTGCGCGGCGCCCGTCGCCATCATCTCGATGGCACAGCACGCGAGCCCGAACGTCGCGGGCCACATCGAGTTGCGGCGCGCCCACTTCACGAGATCCTCGAGCCGCCCGGTGAGGAAGTTGTGGGGAATCTGCTCCATCCCCATCGCTACGCGACCTTCTCTGGGATGGGCCCTGGGATGACCTCTGGGTTCGACCTCCCGGGCGGCGCTTCGGGTTCTGCCGGTGCGGCGGGGTCGAGGCCGTCGCGTCCGGGACGCCCGACTGCGTGCAGCACGCGCTGCGGAATGCTCGACGTGACCTCGCGCACCGGACCCCACGACACTGCTCCGGTCGAGAGCAGATACGCGAAGGGCACGAGCAGCACGAGCAGGAACACACCCATCGTGATCACGCCATACGTGCCCAGCGGACGCAGGATCGTCGTGAACGGGTAGAGGAAGATGATCTCGACGTCGAGGACGATGAACGCCATAGCCACCAGGTAGAACTTGACCGGGAAGCGCTCGACGTTGTCGACCTCTGGCACGATGCCGCACTCGTACGGCGTCTGCTTGGCGTCGGTCGGTCGGCGGGGGCCGAGCAACCGTGAAGCCACGAACGACAGCGCGGCGAAGAGAAACACCAGCACGATCATCGAGAAGATCGGCAGGTACTGCTCCACGGGCTCCCCTCCTGGCGGTCTGCGGTGCGCAGGCTATCCGAGGCGCACGCCGCTCTGGCAAGGCAGCGGCTTCCCTCGATTCCTCGGTCAGCGCCACCACGGAACGTCGGCGGAGTCGGCGATCGCAGCCACTCCGGGCGTCGCCCGAACCAACGCGAGATGGACCGTGCGAACCCACTCCCACGCCCACAGCGCGCCGAGAGCGCCCACGCCCGGCCCATCACCGCCCCACGAAACGACCGCATCCACCGCGGCGCTGCGCACCTCGCCCGGCGGGGCGTCGGCGAGCTGCGGCACCTCGCCGGTTCCGGCGATCGCCCCGCCGTCCGCCCGCAGGACCTCACACAGCGCACCACACTCGTTCCGCAAGGTCTCGCGGACGTCGGCTTGCTCGACCACGAAACCGAGATCGGCCTGCGCCACCATCAGCTCGGCGACGCCGCGGACACGGCGCGCGCTGACGGCGACATCGGCGATCCGCTCCTCGCTGACCGGACGCGTGCCGGGCTCGGTCCGGAGCTGGTCGAATGCCTCGACAGCACGCAGTCCGGCTTCCACCGCACGGGTCCGGGGCGCGTCCGTGTCGGTTGGTTGACCGACGACGTTGTTCATCGCCGTCTCGAGGAAGTCCGCGTCGGTGCGGCACTGGTCGGCCAACGCCCGGCGCATCATCCCACGGGCGCCGCGGGGCCAGAGCAAGACGCCGACGACGATGCTGACCGCCGCACCCATCGCGATGTCCTCCACGCGCGCGATCCCGGTGGTGATGCCTTCGGGCTCCAGGATGTTGAACAGGACGACGACGAATGCCGTGAATGCCGCTTGCCCGACGAGGAACGAGATCGCGGTCGGCGCAAACGCGGCGAGGAACACGGTGATGGGGAGCAGGATCCACAGAACCGCCGCATCGTGGCCGAACACGATGACCATCGGTGTCACCACCACGAACCCGACCAGCGTTCCACCGATCGCCTCGAACGCGGTGCGGCCGGTCGCCAGCGCGTTCGACCGGAGCACCGAGAGCGTGCCGAGCACGACCCAGAAGCCATGGTCGACACCGGTGAGACCGGCGACGAGCACCGCGAGTCCGAGACCGAGCCCCGCGCGCGCTGCATCGGCGAACCGCGCGGAGCGGAGTTGGCTGTGCGCGCGGAGGACACCCGTGATGCGCTCGCGCAGGTTCCCGAACGCCACGACGGGCGTGTGCAGCGCGCCGGTCACGTTCGAGACCGCCGCGCTCCCGCCCTCGGCGATCGCCGCGTCGGCTGCGATCCCGAGCGCGAGGTACGAGGTGATGCGGGTCCAGAAGACCCCTTCGAGATCCGAGATCACGTCCTCGGGGTCGGCACCCGCCTGCAGACGCGCGGCCGTCCACGAAACGAGCGCTGCCAGCTGATCGGAACGAGCGGTCTCGAGCCCCAGGTAGTCGGGCGCGGGGCCGGACCCGACGAGCACGTCGGCAGCGCGGTCGAGCACCTGGGCGGTCACGTCGCAGAGGCCCAGGCAGTCGCCCAGGTCGCTCGTCACCCCGGCGGTCTCCTCGGTGGCGTCCTCCGTGGCGTCCTCCGTGACGAGTTCGACGAGACGCTCGACCCCCTCCACCAGCGCGATGAGCGCTCGATCTCGCACCGCCGGGCCCGAGGGTCGCAACCTCGTGGTGTCGAGGGTCGTCCGCATCGTGTCGACCGCTTCCACGGCTCTGGCACGAGCCGCCGCCGGGTCGCCGCCCTCGTCCCGGTACGCACGCACCAAGGCCGCGGCCGCCCGCACGGCGCCGGCGATGCAGTCGCGTAGCTTGTCGCGCTCGTACGCCGGCCACAGCGCGACTGCCGCCACGGTCGCCGTGAGCCCACCCAGCAACCAACCGACGACACGGCCGTCGACGGCGCTCACCGGACCGGGCACGGTTGCCGCGAGCACGTACGAGAGGGTGACTGCGCTCGCCCCTGCGGCCCATGCCCCTCCGAGCACCCCCAGGAAGCGGATCGAGAACCCGATGAGCACCATCAGCGCGGCGGCCAGCACGAACTCCTCGGACACGACGGTGCCGAGCGCGATGAGCAGGGCGCCGATGACCGTCGCGCTCGAGTACGCCACGAGCCGGGCACGTACGGATCCGGCGAAGTCGGCGAAGACCAGGAGCGCGAAGCAGCCGAACGCCGCGAACAGCGCGGCGAACGGGTCATCCGCGATGAGAAGGAGCGCCGCGTAGAGCGACGGCATCACCACGGTGACGCGCAACGCTCGGCGCAGAGCGAGGTTCACGGCGTCAGTCTCGCCGATGTATCGCGACCGAGGCGAGGATCAGGGTTCGGGGCCGATGGCAACCATCGCGGCGACCATCTTGTACGCCACCTCGGCCGGACCGACCTCGTCGGGGCGGAGCAGGTTCGCCATGATCCGCAGCACCCACTCCATCAGCGTGCGGCTCTGGAACCCGATACGGGTGAGCTCACGCATCACCGCCGGGTTGCCGATCACTCGCACGAAGGCCCGCGCGACCTTGAAGTAGAGGGCGTAGGTCTCCTGGAGCCGATCGTCGTACCCGCGGAGCGCGAGCCCGTCGCCGGTCGTGAGCGCGACGTCGAGCGCCTCGGCGGCGAAGCGTCCCGTCTCGTACGCGACCGAGATGCCCTCGCCGTTGAAGGGATTGATCGTGCCGGCTGCGTCACCGACGCTCAGCCAGGTCGGCCCCGAGGAGGGCTTGACCGAGAGGCCCGTCGGCAGCTTGCCGCCGGTCGGGGAACCGCATGCCGTCTCCGGTGAGATTCCCCAATATGAGGGTGCGGTCTCACAGAACGCCGCCATGAGCTGACTCGTGTTGATCTGCTTCCATCCCGAGAAGGTGGACAGCAGCCCGACCCCGACGTTGATGGTGCCGTCGCCCACCGGGAACACCCACGCGTACCCGGGAAGGTGGTCACCGTCTCGGTCACGGATGTCGAGGTGGCTCTCGATCCAGGGATCATCGTGACGCGGGCTTGTGAAGTAGCCGCGCATGGCCATCCCGAGCGGGTACGTGCGGTCGCGGGCCGCGCCGAGCGCCCGCCCGAACCGGGAGTTGGACCCGTCGGCGACCACCACGTAGCGCGCCCGGACTTCTTCGCGGGTACCCGTCTCCTTGTGCTCGACCACGGCGCCGACGACGAGCCCGCCGTCGATCAACGGCTCGACCGCCTCGGCCGCGGGCCACAGCGTGGCGCCGGCCTTCACCGCCCGCTCCGCGACCATCTCGTCGAGGTCGCGACGACGCACGACGTAGCCGTAGTTCGGGAACACCGGGTGGTCGGGCCATGCGAGCTCGAGCGTGACGCCGTGGGCGATCGAGCGCAGCCCCTCGTACCGCAGGTGGTCCGCCGCAAGCCGATCGCCGAGACCCATGTCCTCGAGCTGACGGACGGCCCTCGGCGTGAGGCCGTCGCCGCAGGTCTTCTCTCGGGGGACCCGCTTCTTCTCGACCACGAGGACGTGGTGGCCGGCCTCCGCGAGCCAGTAGGCGGTCGCAGCGCCCGACGGACCGCCCCCGACGACCAGAACGTCCCACTTCTCGGCCCCGCTCACGTCGCCATGGTGACAGACGCGCCCGGGCACCCGCGCACCGGCCCCGCCAGGCACCGAACTGCTCCCCGATCCCCTCGGTCGCCGGGGAGTCTCCGGTCTGATCGCCTGCTCGGCTTGACAGCGAACGTATGTTCGTGTAGGGTGTGGTTGTCGGCCGGGGTCGTGGAAGCCCCCTTCTCCTCCCTTCCGCCGTTCGTGTCGCTCGCTGCCGCGTGTCGCTTTCTCGTGTCGTGGGGTGAGCCAGTCCGACGGGAGTTGCGCGTGTCCACGACCAGCTCGCCTCGAGCATCAGAGTGCAGCACCCTTGTCGGCATCAGCAGTGGTGTGGGCTTCGGTGCTCTGCGCGACGCGGTGGGGGTGGTGCGGGGGTTCGTGCGTGATCTGGACCCGGGGCGTGTCGGTGCTCGGGATGCGAAGGAGCTGATCGAGCTGCTCGGCGAAGCCGGGCGGCTCTGCGGGGGTGGCGTGACGCTCCTCGCCCCCCGGGTCGCGGACACCAAGGTCTGGGCCGATGATGGTGCCCG
>JALHSW010000488.1 GCA_022865365.1 Acidimicrobiia bacterium
CGCGGCGTCGAGTCGGCCGTCGTCCACTACGGCGACACGACGCTGACGTTCCTCAACAACCTCTACCGCGCCGACCGACGCGGCAGCCCGTACGGGTACGCGTCGGCGGTAGCCGTGGAGGAGAAATCGGTCCTCGACTACAACCGCGGCAACCCCGACGGGATCCTCGATCCGGGTGAGCAGCCGCGCAAGCCTCGGATCCCGCTTGTCGCGATCTACCCGAAGGAGGGCACACTCTTCTCTGACAACCCGCTCATCGTGCTCGACGCGCCGTGGGTGTCGAAGGCCGAGGCTGCGGCGGCCCGCAAGTTCTCCGCGTTCGTGACCGAGCCCAAGAACCAGCGTCGTGTGCTCAAGTTCGGATTCCGACCCGGCAACGCTGCGGTGGCGATCGGCAAGCCGATCACCACGGCAAACGGCGTCAACCCGAACGAGCCGCAGACCACGCTCGAGGTCCCGAAGCCTCCGGTGCTCGCCGGCGTGATCGACGAGTGGAACCAGGTTCGCAAGAAGGCACGGGTGCTGCTCGTCGTCGACGTCTCGGGCTCGATGGGCGACGAGGCCGATCCGGGCTCGGGTGCCACCAAGCTCGACCTCGCCAAGAAGGCGGCCGTCGCCGCGCTCGGCCAGTTCCAGCCCGAGGACGAGGTCGGTCTGCGCATCTTCTCCACCGACCTCAACGACCGCGAGCCGACCGACTACCGCGACGTCGTACCGATCGGGCCGATCTCGGCCAACAAGCCCGACCTCGAGAGCAAGATCGAGCAGCTGGAGCCGACGCAGGGAACCCCGCTGTACACCACGGCCAAGGACTCGTACACGAAGATGGTCGACGAGTACGACCCGAGCCGCATCAACGCGGTGGTGCTCCTCACCGACGGACGCAACGAGGACCCGCGCAACGAGAGCCTGGCCGACCTGCTGAAGTTCCTGCGGACCCAGAACGAGGGCGAGGCCACGAAGCCGGTACGGATCTTCACGATCGCGTACGGCAACGACGCCGACGAGGCGACGCTCAAGCGCGTCGCCGAGTCGACCAATGCCGCGGCGTACAGCGCGGTCGACCCCGCCACGATCGTCAACGTCTTCAACGCCGTCGTGAGCAACTTCTAGTCGTGGGCGTCGTCGACAAGCTCCCGGAGCAGTGGAAGACGCAGAAGACCGCTGATGCACTGATGGCGCCGTCCGCGATCGTGCTCTTTGGGATCGGCGCAGCCGCGACGATCGTGGCGGGGCTCCCGCTCCTCGCGGTGATCGGCGTCGGCGCGCTCGCGTGGCTGGCCCGGGTCGCAACCCTGATGCCGCGCGGCAAGCGGGGCGACCGGATCGACGCGATGAAGCTCGGTGACCCGTGGCGTGGCTTCGTGCGCGAGGCGCTCGACGCGCAGCGCCGGTACCGCAAGGCGGTGAGCAGCGCGAACGCCGGCCCGTTGCGCGACCGACTCGTCGAGATCGGCGAGCGCATCGACGCCGGCGTGCAGGAGTGCTGGCGGGTCGCGCGCCGGGCCGACGCGCTCGTCGACGCGATCGGTAACCTCGACCCTGCCGCCGCCCGGCGTGAGCTCGCGGCAGCCAAGGAGGCCCAGAAGCTCAACCCTGGCGAGAATCAGGAAGCCACGGTCAAGGCCCTCCAGGCCCAGGCCGACTCCGCCGACCGGCTCATCAAGGTCGCCGGCGACGCCCAGGACAAGCTCCGGCTCCTCGACGCCCGCCTCGACGAGTCGGTCGCCCGGGCCGTCGAGCTCTCCATCCGGGCCGAGGATGTCGGCGAGCTCGGAGGGCTCGGCGGCGACGTCGAGAGCCTCGTGAGCGACCTCGAGACCCTGAGGGTCTCCCTCGACGAGGCCGGTGGCGGCACCGCGCGGGCGGCCGGCGCCGGCACCTGAGGTGAACCTCGAGGCCGCGCGCCTGGTCCACCCCCATTAGGATCTTGCCCATGTGGAAAGCGATCAAGCGTTGGTGGAAGTACCTGGGGGCCAAGCTCGGGCTCAAGCTCGAGGAATCGGCCGACCCGAAGGTGCAGCTCGAGCAAGCGATCAGCGAGGCGCGTGAGCAGCACCGCAAGCTCACCGAACAGGCCGCCAACGTCATCGCCAACCAGAAGCAGACCCAGCTCAAGCTCGACCGCGCCATCGATGAGTACGCGAAGGCGAATGGGTCGGCCCGCCAGGCGCTCCTGCTCAGCGACCAGGAGACCCGCGCCGGCAATGCCGACAAGGCGAGCTCGTTCGGCAGCGCCGCCGAAGCCTTTGCCAACAAGCTCATCAACCTCGAGAAGCAGATCGATGATCTGAAGAAGACGCTGCTCGACGCAACGCAGCAGTCCGAGAAGGCGAAGCAGATGGTCGCCCAGAACTCGGCGGCCCTGCAGAAGAAGCTCGCCGAGCGCGAGAAGCTCCTGAGCCAGCTCGACCAGGCGAAGATGCAAGAGCAGATGAGCAAGGCGATGACCCAGCTCAGCGAGACCGTCGGCGACGACGTACCGACGTTCGAGCAGGTGCGCGACAAGATCGAGAAGCGCCTGGCCAAGGCGCAGGCCACGAGCGAACTCACCGGCGCGACCGTCGACACGAAGATGCTCGAGGTCGAGCAGGCGCAGGCGAGTGCCGAGGCGCAGGCCCGGCTCAGCGAGCTGCGCAGCGAGCTCGGTCTCTCGACTCCGCCGCCCCCGGAGAAGAAGGTCGAAGAGGCCAAGAAGCAGGAGGGCACCGCGAAGGGCTGATGCGTCCACCACGGAGCGCATCGCGCGCCACTGTTGCGATCGCAACCTCCGCGCTGGCGCTGCTTGCCTTCGCCTGTCAGTCGGCGACCACCACTCCCACCACCACCGCTCCGGCGACGTGCAAGGCAACCAATACCGTTACGCCCACCACGCCCGCTGCTGACTCCGGCTTCATCGCGTTCGGCGACGCAGGCACGTGCGACGCCACCCAGCAGCAGGGCGCCGATCAGATGCGCACGTGGGTGTCCGCCGGCCATCGCATCGCCGCGTTGGTCGAGGCCGGCGACGACGTCTACCCCGACGGCAGCCCGTCGCACTTCGCCGGTGCACTCGACACGCCCTATGCGGGCCTTCGCGGCCCGACTCGACCGCTCTAGGTCGCGCTGGGCAACCACGACGTGCAGGCCGGGCACGGGGCCGAGCAGCTCACCTACCTCAAGCTCCCCGCGCTCCCGTACGCGAAGACGCTGGCCGGCGTCCAGCTCCTGTTCCTCGACGCCAACCACCCCGACAGCGCCCAGGCGACGGCGACCCGACACCACTTCGTCGGAATCGAGATCAGCGGCTCGACCCTGACCCTCACCACAGTGGCGTGGACCGGCGAGGTGCTCGACACCGCCGTCATCACGCGCTGAAGGGCTGCCCGATCTTCCCGGAGCGACGCGTGACGTGCGCGTCCACGCCGGCGCTCGAGGGCTCAGGCGACGTGGACCCCTTCGAGCGCGAGGAGCGCGCGCTTGAGGTCGGGGCGACCGTCGGCTCCCCCGTAGCCCCCCAGCCCG
>JALHSW010000489.1 GCA_022865365.1 Acidimicrobiia bacterium
ACGACTGGGCTCCTCAACCAGGACCACGCCGGTCGTGCGCGCGAGGAGCGGACTGTGGACACCTCGCCGCAGCGCGAGATAGCAGCCGCGGACCACTGCGACCGAGACGTCGGCAACCTCGACCACCGCGCGCGCCGCCGGGGTGTTCGCCCTCCCGGCGTCGATCACCGTCGGTACCGGCCCGTCACGGAGTGCGACCGCCAGCGCGGCACCGGCTTCCGCCGCCGGGACCGCGGCGAGCGCTCGGTCGGTGACGCCGCGGGGCAGCAACGCCACCCCGGGCGCGGCCGGGACGACAAGCCGGGCGAGCGCATCGACCGGCGCCTCGGCCCCGGCGGCGAGCCAGTCGGCCAGGCCCGTGGCCGGGTCGGCTGCGAGTCCGAGGATGGCCGGCAGATCGCCGTCGAGATCTGCGAGGCGGGCGCCATCGGCGCGCCGGGCGAGGACGAGCGCTGATGCCGCGGCGAGCACCGACGTGCCCGAACCCCCCTTGGGTGACCAGAGCGCCAAGAGCACAGTTCCCCTCCGATTCCAGGATGTGTTGCCGGTCAGCGGGGAAGGCCGAGCTCGTGGAGCGGATACATGGAGAGGTCGACGCGTAACCTCGCGCGTCGTGACTGAGACGCGTGCGGCGGCGTTCTTCGATCTCGACAAGACCATCATCGCCAAGAGCTCGGTCCTCGCGTTCGGACGACCTCTCTACCAGGGAGGGTTGCTCTCGAAGGGCGCGATCGTTCGCAGCGCGTACGCACAAGTGGTCTTCATGCTCGTCGGCGCCGACGAGGCGAAGATGGAGAAGCTCCGCGTCGCGATGCTCCAGATGATCAAGGGCTGGAACCAGTTCGAGGTCGCGGAGATCGTGCGCGCGACGCTCGATGAGATCGTGACCCCGATCATCTTCGGCGAGGCGCTCGAGCTCATCGAGGAGCACCAGCGCGCCGGGCGAGCAGTGGTGATCGTTTCGTCGGCGCCGGAAGAGGTCGTACGTCCACTCGGCGAGTTCCTGGGCGCGGACGATGTCATCGCGACGCGCCCCGAAGTCGACGGTCAGGGCAACTACACCGGCGAGCTCGCGTTCTACGGGTACGGCCACCACAAGGCGGACGCGATCCGCGCGATGGCGTCGCGCGACGGGTTCGATCTCAGCGAGTGCTTCGCGTACACCGACTCCGTGACCGACGAGCCGATGCTCCGCGCCGTGGGCCATCCGGTCGCGGTGAACCCCGATCGTGATCTCGCGCGGCTCGCTCGCGACGAGGACTGGCCGATCATGCGCTTCGAGCGGCCGGTCCACTTGCGCGACCGCTTTCCGGGCCGGTCGGGAACCGTCCTTGTCGTCGGCGCGGCCGTCGTCGCGGTCGGGACCGGTGCGTGGCTCTGGTGGCACCTGCGTCATCGCGACTCGGCGTGAGCCGGCCGACCGTCCGCCTCGCGCACCTCCCGACGCCGCTCGAGCCGATGGATCGGCTGACCGACGAGCTCGGAGGTCCTCGACTGCTCGTCAAGCGCGACGACTGCACCGGGCTCGCGCTCGGCGGCAACAAGGCCCGCAAGCTCGAATACCTCTGCGCCGAGGCGCTCGCCACCGGCTGCGACATGCTCGTGACGGGTGGCGGACCGCAGAGCAACCACGTGCGCATGACGACCGCCGCTGCGAATCGACTGGGCCTCGAGTGTCACGTGGCGCTCGCGGGTGGGCAGCCTCGCGACGAGACGGGCAACTTGCTCCTCGACCGCGTGCTCGGGACGAACCTGCACTTCCTGGAGCGCGACGACTACTACGGCATCGAGGACGGGATCGTCGACCTCGCGCGTCGACTCGAGGCCGATGGGCACCGACCGTTCGCGATTCCGGTCGGCGGCGCGTCGATCACGGGCGCGACCGCGTACGCCGACGCGGCCGACGAGCTGTTGCGCCAGCTCGACGGGGCGTCCGTCGACTGCGTCGTCGTGGCCGACGGTTCGGGCGGAACCCACGCCGGGCTCCTCGCCGGCTTGGGCAGCAGCACCCGGGTCCTCGGGGTGGATGTGGGCACCCGTCCCGACCTCGACGACGTCGTGCCACGCCTCGCGGGCGAGACCGCCGAACGAACCGGGCGACCCGCGCCGGCGGGCCCGGTCATCATCGACCACGACCGCTTCGGCGCCGGCTACGGCCGGGTGACCGACACCGGGATCGAAGCCATCCTGCTCGCGGCGCGGCTCGAGGGGATCGTGCTCGACCCTGTCTATACCGGCAAGGCGATGGCCGGCCTCGTCGCCGCGGTCCGCGAGGGACGCACCGGCGCAGCCGAGACCGTCGTGTTCTGGCACACCGGGGGCGCGCCGGCGCTCTTCGCGAGCGCGTACGCCACGGTCTTCACCGAGTCCTGACGCGCCACGGGCCCGCGTGAGCGGGCCCGGACGACTGGATCCTCGGGGAGATCAGACTGTCGCGTCGCGAAGCTTCTTCGCGACCGCGACGCCGATCACCACCAGGATGAGCAGCACCAGCAACTTCTTCATGCGCGGGGCTCCCTGCTACGACGACGGACGGTTGAGAGCGTACCGTACGGCCCCGTGAGCGTCATCAGTCATCCCACCAACTCGGCCACCAACTCGGCCACCAACTCGGCCACCAACTCGACCGCCGGTCTGGCCGCCGGGACTCGATTCGAGGAGCGGCTGCGCCCGACGCGTCGCGGCTGGCTCTGGCTGCCGCCGATCATCGTGGTGACGTTCCTCGCCATCGCGCCGGTCATCGTCCCGCTCGCGCTCATCGCG
>JALHSW010000049.1 GCA_022865365.1 Acidimicrobiia bacterium
CCGGTCGTGTCGTCGACGGCATCCGCGACAACACCTTCTGGATGCTTCCCCCGAGCGAACAGGGCGACACCCAGCTCCGTACCCGAGCCGAATCGATGCTGGCGCGCGAGAACCCCACCTACATGCGAACGCTTGCCGGATGATGGTGCCGGACAATGGTGCCGGATGACGGTGCCGGTGACCGAACACAACAGACCCGAGAGGCGAACGACATGAGCGACCGCTACCTGGTGATCTCGTCCGACTGCCATGCGGGACTGCCGAACCTTCAGTACCGCGACTGGCTCGGGTCGAAGCACCATGACGCGTTCGACGCGTACATGGCCCAGCGTGAGGAGCAGCTGCAGCTCGCGAGGCGCGGTCTCTTCAACGAGGAGTTCGCCGAAGAGTGGCACCGTGAGAACGAAGAGGGGCTGCAAGGCACCTGGGACGCCGCCCGGCGGGACAAGGAGCTCGACGCGGACGGCGTCTCCGGTGAGGTGATCTTCCCCGATGGTGACGCGGTCACCTCGGGCGCCTCGGCACCCTTCGGCGCCGGGCTCGGCCAGTCCGGCAACCTGGATGGCGAGCTGCTCATGGCCGGAGCGCAAGCTCACAACCGGTGGTTGGCCGAACTGTGCGCCGGGAGCCCCGACCGGCGCGCCGGTGTCGCGATCGTGCCGATCCTGCACGACATCGACGCTGCGGTCGCCGAGATCACCCGGGCGGCGGAGTCGGGCCTGCGCGGCGGCATCCTCATCCCCTCGATGTGGCAGCCGTTCGCCCCGTACCACGACGAGCGCTACGACCCGATCTGGGCGTGCGCGTCCGACCTCGACATGCCGGTGCACGTCCACTCGGGCTCCGCCGACCGCGAGAGCTACGGCGAGCACATCGGGATCTACATCACTGAGGTTCGGTGGTGGTCGACGCGCGCGTTGTGGTTCCTCCTCTGGTCCGGGAAGTTCGAGCAGTTCCCCGACATGAAGTTCGTCGTCACCGAGTGCGGCGCGTTCTGGGCCTCCGACCTGCTCTGGACGTCCGACATCGCGTACGACCGCGAGCACGCGGCCAAGAAGCTCGGATCCCAGCTCACCGACAACCTGCCGCGCCGGCCGAGTGAGTACTTCGACCGGAACTGCTTCATCGGCGCGTCGAACACGCGGCGGCGGGAGCTGGCGCGGCGCCACGAGATCGGCGTGGGGAACATCATGTGGGGCAACGACTTTCCGCATCCCGAGGGCACGTGGCCGCACACCAAGGAGTGGTTGCGCAACGCGTTCTGGGACATGCCCGTCGACGACACCACCGCGATCCTCGGGGGCAACGCGGCCCAGTGCTACGGATTCGACGCCACGGCGCTCGCGCCGCTCGTCGAGCGCATCGGCCCGACGATCGATGAGCTCGGGCAGACCGGATCCGAGTCCGACGGTCGGCTCGACAAGTGGGCCGGAGTCGCGGCGGCCGGGCGATCTTGGATCACCGGCGTCGAGGCCGTCGAAGTGCCGACGTCCTGAACGAGCACGTCCTGAACGAGCACGTCCTGAACGAGCAGGTCCTGAACGATCAGCCGACCTTGCGGTCGCGTCCCGCCCAGTACGGCTCCCGGAGCTTGAACTTCTGCAACTTGCCGGTCGCCGTGCGCGGGAGCTCCTCGCGGATCTCGATCGACGTCGGGCACTTGAAGTGCGCCATGACCGACCGACAGTGCTCGATCAACTCGGTCTCGCTCGTGGCCGCACCGGGTCGGAGCACCACGAGCCCCTTGATCGTCTCGCCCCACTTGTCGTCGGGCACGCCGATCGCCGCGGCCTCGGCGACCTCGGGATGCTGGTACAGCACGCCCTCGACTTCGATCGAGCTGACGTTCTCGCCGCCCGAGATGATCACGTCCTTCTTGCGATCCGCGATCACGACGAAGGCATCATCGAGATAGCCGCCGTCGCCGGTTCGGAACCATCCGTCGACGTGGGCCTTCGCGGTGTCGTCGGGCTGGTTCCAATACCCCTCGAACACGTGGTTGCTCCGAGCCTGGACCTCACCCTCCTCGTCGATCCGCACCTGCACCCCGATCGCGGGCGCACCGGCTCGGGACAAGCGCCGTGCTCGCTCCGTGGGATCGACTGCGTCGTCTTCCGTCGTGGAACGGTTGATGGTGAGCAACGGAGCAGTCTCGGTGAGCCCGTACAGCTGGATGAACTCCCACCCGAGCTCGCCCCCGACCCGCTCGATCACCGCCGTTGGGGGAGGTGCGCCGGCGACGCACATGCGGACCGTCCCGCGCCCGGGAACTTCCTCGCCTCGTTCGCGCCGCGCCGCGGCCGCGTCGAGGATCATCGCGAGCACCGTCGGGGCGCCGCAGAGGTACGTCACACCTTCGGCCTCGATGCGGGCCAGGATGTCCTCGCCGTCGACCTTACGTAGCGCGACCTGCCGAGCGCCCATCCCGGAGAGCGCGTAGGGCATCCCCCAGCCGTTGCAGTGGAACATCGGGAGCGTCCACAGGAAGACATCGCGGTCGTTGACGCCGACGTGCCAGCCGAACATCGCCGCGCTGAGCCACAGGCTCCGGTGGGTGAGCTGCACGCCCTTGGGCCGCGCCGTCGTGCCACTCGTGTAGTTGATCGACCCGGTGGCGTCCTCGTCGGACACCCACGCCCGAGGCACGGTCGTAGCCGGTGCGAAGAAGTCGGCATCGGCGACGCCGTCCATCACGACCACCTGAGGTCCGGTGACGCCGGCGACGAGGTCGGCGCACTCGGGGTCGACGAGCACAAGCGCGGCTCCGGAGTGCTCGACGATGTAGTCGACCTCTTCGGGCTTGAGACGGAAGTTGATCGGCACGAGGACGCGACCCGAACCGCTCACGCCGAAGATCGCGATCAGGTAGCGCGCGCTGTTGGGGGAGACGATCGCGATGCGCTCGCCCGCGTCGATTGCCAACGTGTCGAGGCGGGCCGCGAGTCCGCGGGCACGCGCGTCGAGCTCGGTGTAGGTGATGCGCCCCAGCGATCCGGGTGCGTCTGGCTCGTCGACGATCGCCACCCGATCGGGGTACACGAACGCCCCGCGATCGAGGTAGTCCCGCACGTTGAAGTCGACCCGCATCCCACAGCCTCCGTTCGGCGGCGCCCGCTTCCGACGCCGTGGACCCGATCGTACGAGGCTCCAGGCGGACTGTTGCTCGACGGATCGAACACCCGTTCGCTACGCTGGTCGGGGTGGGACCCCTCCAAGGAACGCTCCTCGGCGCCGAAGAGCCCGCCGTCGACCGCGCCACCCGCCCCGAGCGCATCGCGCTCGACGAGACGTCGTGGGTCGAGGTGACCCGCAACTGGCTCCGCGGCGCCGACACCCTGCTCGACGCGCTCGTCCCCACCATCACGTGGCATCAGGGCCGACGCCGCATGTACGACCGCATCCTCGACGAGCCGCGCCTCTCCCGGTCGTTCTCACCCGGCGACGCGCTGCCGCACCCTGCGCTGGCGGCGATCCAGGCCGCGCTCATCGAACGCTGTGCGGTGCCCCTCGGTGGGATGTTCCTCAACTACTACCGGGACGGGCGCGACAGCGTGGCGTGGCACGGCGATCGCGAGCTGCGCTACCTCGACGACACGCTGGTCGCGATCGTCACCCTCGGCGCCGTGCGGCCGTTCCTGCTCCGGCCTCGTCGCGTTGATGGCGTGGGCGGCGGCCGGGCGCACGACCTGCGCCCGGGGTCGGGGGACCTGATCGTCATGGGTGGGCGCTGCCAACGCGACTGGGAGCACGCAGTGCCCAAGGTCGTGTCAGCCGGCCCCCGCATCAGCGTGTCGGTGCGCTGGTCATCGCGCGCCGGGCAACCCACGCGGCGGGTTTCGAGCCGCTACCCCAATCTGGCCGCGAGCTCTCCCGCCGCGCTCGGCGGCCGCTGGAGTCGTCGCTGACGGCCCCCGTGAGCGACGATGCCCCGATGTCCGACGGCAATTTCGACGACCTCCTCGCCGCCAACGCCCGCTACGCGGATACCTTCGAGCTCGGCGGGCTCGAACCCCGAGCTGCACGCGGCCTCGCGGTGCTCACCTGCATCGACTCACGCATCGAGCCACTCGCGATGCTCGGCCTTGCGCCCGGCGACGCCAAGATTCTCCGTAACGCCGGCGCCCGGGTCACCGACGACATGCTGCGCACGCTTGTGCTCGCGGTGCACCTGCTCGGTGTGAATCGAATCGCGATCGTGCACCACACCAACTGTCGGATGGTCGGGGCGACCGACGACGAGCTGCGTACGATCCTGGCCGAGGAGACGGGCATCGACACCTCGGGCTGGACGTTCCACGCGGTCCCCGACCAGCCGGCCGTGGTAGCCGAGGATCTCGCCGCGGTTCGTGAGTGCTCCCTCCTCCCCGACGACCTTCCCGTGGCCGCGTTCCTGTACGACGTCGAGTCCGGACGGCTCACCCCGTTCGCTCGCGCGGGAACCTGAAGCGAAGCGAGGACGACGATCAGGCTCGACGGCGGCACGCGCTTCCCGCCCCGCTGAGTTCCTCGCCACCTCAGGCGGTGATCGGTCCGAGCCCCTGGGACAGCAGCACCACACCGAAGACGAGGAACAGCACCGCCATCACCGCGGCGTTGTTGGCCGAGAGCCAGGCCTTCCAGCCTTCGAGCGTTGTCTTCGCTTTCTCGCCACCGATGAGGTGGTAGGCGACCGGGATGATGATCGTGAGGCTCGAGAGCACGATGAAGACCGCGAGTGTGATCACGGTGTCGGAGCTCGAGAGATTGGCCTGGGCCACGGTTGCAGCCGCGGCCGCTCCGAAGATCAGGCACTTCGGGTTCAGGCCACTGAACAGCGCGCCGAGGCCGAGCGCCTTGACCGGTGTGAACGAATCGATCGTCGCCATCCACTTCGGGAGCTCGACCTCCGCGCCGGGAGCCGGTCGGCTCCTCCAATTCCGGATCGCACCGAGGATCAGCAGGATGCCCAGCACCACCTTGAACGTCGACGCCCCGTCAGACGCGCTGCTGTCGGTCCCGACATCCAGGGCGCTCGCGAACGCCGTGACGACGAGACACACGAGGGACAACCCGATCACCCAGCCGAGGAGGAACGCAGGGCCGTTCACCCGAGCGCGCGACGAGAACAGGATCAGGATCACCCCGATGATCGGGATCGGGCTGATCGCGATGCCGAGTGCGTATGGCAGGATCTCGCTGATGGCAGGCCCCATGGGGATGCTCCTCGGTCGCGATCGTCGGCCGCGCGTCGGCTGACGGTCAGTCGAACCGTATCGACACGTTACGTGTCAATACGGTCCCGACCGCGGATCAACCCGATCGTTGGGCTGACGGCGCGAGGACGCTCGACCACGCGCAGCGGGTGGTCGAAGAGGAGGTTCCCGGTCAGCGCTGACGCGTCGCGACCGCGGTCCGCGACGGGCGGTCCTCGGCCCAGCTGACCGCTGCGACCGGCTCCGGCTCAGGCGCCGCCACGGACGATGCATCGACAGGTGCAGCAGCGACGCGAGCGGTCGGTCGGCGCGCGTTGCGCGCACCGAGCACCCGGGCCGCAGTGAGGAACACGACGAGCCCGGTGACGCCGAGCGCGGACCACTGGAGGATCGAGCTCCCGCTGTCGGTTCCGGCGCTGAACATGTGCACGGTCGCGACGATGAAGAGCCCGAAGCTCGTGAGGTGCACCGCGTGCCAGAAGCGCCGCGGCAGGCGCCGCATCAGCAGTGACGTGACCTCGATCGCCAGGAGCAGGTACAGACCGACGATGCCCCACGCGACCGCGGCCGGCTTCCACGCCGACGCGAACGGTACGAAGAGCTCGCTCGGACCGAATCCGATGTAGGAGTCGGCCGCGAGCCCGGCAAGGTGCACGCCGACGAAGACGACCGAGAGACCCCCGAGGAACCGGTGGATGTCGAGGGTCCAGGCCGGGCGCGGACGCTTGCGCGTCAGCCGCACCGAGACCCAGAGCCCGAAGACGACCGAGGCGCTGACGAGCGCCCACGCGACGATCCCGCTCGCTCGGGCGACGTACCACCAGGTCTGCGAGCTCACGTCAGCTCGCCCGTGTCACCGTGACCGGGGCTGGTGCAGGTGCGGCGGCAGGTGCGGCGGCAGCCGAAGCACCCGAGGGGGCCGACGACGACGCGCTCGGTGCGGCGCTCCGCCCCCCGCTCGACGTGCGACCGGAACCGTTCGCAGCACCCCCGCCGCCCGCCGGCACGTACACGGGGACGTAGCGGTAGATCTGGCGGACGACGGGCGGCGGCGGCGTGATCGGTTCGGTGGGCGTCACCACCACGGGAGCGGCGGAACCCGCGACCGGGGCGTCCATCGCGAGGGCGCTCACGATGCCGAGCGTCGAGGCCACCGCGACCCCGCCCACGAGGATGCGGGTGGCGGCGGCGGCGTGGGGTCGGCGGGCCATGTCAGTCGTCCTCGCCATCGGACTCGCCGGACTCGCCGTGCGGCGCCTCGCTGCCCCCGCTCGAGGCGGCGGGCGGCGGTGCCACCGACGTGCCGGCGGCGGGCGGCGGTGCCACCGACGTGCGGGCGGACGACGACCCGGCCGAGGACGAGGCGCCGGGCGGCGAGCTGGGCACGGGCACGTCGACGACCTCGGTGCGGACCTGCGGCGTCGAGCTCTGCTGCGTGCTGCCGACGAGCTTGAACTGGCCCGGGCCGTCGTTGGGGCCGGTCAGCCCGAACAGGCCGACGTTGGCGCCGAGCGCCACGACCGCCGCGAGCGCGGTCACGCTGACGGCTCCGGCGGTGACGAAGGCTCTGCGACGCTCCATCATGGGTTCCTCTCGTCTTGGGGGATGGTCTTGGGGGATGGTCGTTCCGGGAAGGTGGGTCGATCTCACCCCGGACGGTACGAGAGAGCCCCCCAAGTGGCAGCCAGTCGACTTCCAAGAAACTGCCAAGAACCCAACTTCCGAGAATCCGCGCAGAACCATGAGCCGTGTCCACCCCTGGCCTCCCGATGTGGCAGCGTGATGCGGTGCTCGTACTCATCGTCGAGGACGACGACCGGATCGCCGAGCCCCTGGTCACGGGGCTCCAACGCGAAGGCCTCGAGGCCGAGCGCGTCGCGACCGGACGGGCGGGCCTCGATCGGATCGCCGACGCCGGGAGCCCGTTCCCCGACGTCGTGCTCCTCGACCTGCGACTCCCCGACATGGACGGGTTCGAGGTCTGCAAGCAGATCCGGGCCGGGCACGACGTTCCGATCATCGTCGTGACGGCCCGCGGCGAAGAAGTCGACCGTGTCCTGGGGCTCGAGCTCGGCGCCGACGACTACGTGGTCAAGCCGTTCGGCTTCCGCGAGCTCCTCGCCCGGATCCGCGCCGTCACCCGCCGCGCGCAGCCGCGCGGCGCGACCGGCACGGCCGGTTCCGTCGTAGAACTCGGACCGTTGGTCGTCGATCGGCGTACCCGCCGGGTGACGATCAACGACGAGCCGGTCGTGCTGACGCCGAAGGAGTTCGACGTGCTCGCCCTCCTCGCCGAGGACCCGGACGCGGTGTGGTCACGCACGCGGATCCTCGAGGAGGTCTGGGATGCGCACTGGTACGGGCCCACGAAGACCCTCGACGTCCACGTAGCGACGCTGCGGAAGAAGCTGGGGCATCCCGACTGGATCGAGACGGTCCGCGGCGTGGGCTTCCGCCTGCACGTCGACGTCGACGCATGACCCGAGACCCATGACCAGGCGTCTCCTCCTGAGCTACGTCTCGATCATCGTGCTCGTGCTCATCCTCCTCGAGGTGCCGCTGGGCATCGCGCTGGCCGACGCGGAACGCCAACGCCTCGAGACCGACATCCAGCGCGACGCGTTCGCGCTCGTGCTGCGCTCGGAGGAGTCGCTCGAGAAGACGACCAACCGCGCGAACCCTGAGCTCCAGGCACTCGCCGAGCAGTACCGGGAGGAGAACGAAGGGCGGGTGGTGTTCGTCGACGCGCAGGGGCAAGGCATCGCCGACAGCGACCCGCCCGGCGTGGCCGGCGGAGCGTCGGCGGTCGGCCGGAGCTTCCGGACCCGCCCCGAGATCCGGAGCGCCCTGCAGGGCGACGACGTCATCGGCGAGCGCTACTCGGACACGTTGGGGACCGACCTGCTCTATGCCGCGGTGCCGATCGCCACCGGTGGCGCGATCCAGGGCGCGGTGCGCATCACCTACCCCTTGTCGTTCGTCAACGGCCGGATCCACAGAATCTGGCTGGTCCTTGCCGCGATCGGCGCCGTCGTGCTCGTCGTCGTCTTCGCCGTCGGCATCATGCTCTCGCGCTCCCTGACCCGTCCCATCGCCGACCTCGAGCACGGGGCACTGGCGCTCGGTCGGGGCGAGCTCGACGCTCGCGTCGACCTCCCCTCGGGCCCGCACGAGCTCCGCGCGCTCGCCCGCTCCTTCAACAGCACCGCGGCGCGCCTCGAGCAGCTCGTCGACGCCCAACGAGGCTTCGTCGCCGACGCTTCACACCAGCTCCGCACCCCGCTCGCGGCGCTTCGCCTCCGACTCGAGAACCTGACCGACGAGGTCACACCCGTTGGAAGCGCCGACCTGGCCGGTGCCGCCGACGAGGTCGCGCGTCTGTCGTTGCTCGTCGACGGGCTGCTCGCGCTCGCTCGTGCCGAGCAGCACGGCTCGCATCCGACCGAGATCAACGTGCAGGAAGTCGTCGAGTCGCGATGCGACGCGTGGCGCGACCTCGCCGAGGAGTCCGATGTCCGCCTCGAGGTCGACGCGACGGGTGCGGTGAACGGTGTGCGGGCTCTCGCCACTCCCGGTCGGCTCGAGCAGGTGCTCGACAACCTCCTGAACAACGCCCTCGAGGTCGCGCCGGCTGGCTCGGCGATCGAGCTCGAGGTCCGGCGCGACGGCGACGACGTACGGATCCAGGTCGCCGATGCCGGCCCCGGCATGAGCGAGGCGCAGCAGGCGCATGCGTTCGA
>JALHSW010000490.1 GCA_022865365.1 Acidimicrobiia bacterium
CCTCGGCAAGCAGGCGCTCGCTGCGGGTTCGGTCATGGTCTATTCGTTCGTCGTGACGCTCGTGATCATGGTCGTGCTGAACAAGGTTCTGCCGGGCGGCGTCCGGGTGAGTGCCGAGGACGAGGAGACCGGCCTTGACCTCACCCAGCACAGTGAGACCGGCTACGCACTGGACTGGGTCTGAGAGCGCCGAGGAAAAGGACGCGATTCCCCATGAAGCTCATTGTTGGCATCATCAAGCCGTTCAAGCTCGACGACGTGAAGGAGGCGCTCAAGGACCTCGGCGTGCAGGGCCTGACCGTCTCCGACGTGCAGGGGTTCGGGCGCCAACGCGGTCACACCGAGGTGTACCGCGGTGCGGAGTACACGATCGACTTCGTGCCCAAGGTCCGCATCGAGATCCTCGTCGACGACGACGACGTCGAGCGGGTGACGACCAAGCTCGTCGACACCGCCCGAACCGGCAAGATTGGCGACGGCAAGGTGTGGGTCGTGCCCGTCGAAGGCGTCGTCCGCATCCGCACCGGTGAAGCGGGTCCGGACGCCCTCTAGCGACACGAACGGCGCGGCCGCGGCCGATCGGCTCCGCGAAGCCCGGGCGCGCGTCCGCGCGGACCTCACCTTGCGCGGCGCAGCCTTTGGCGCGGCCTTGGCCGCCGCGCTCGACGAAGCCGTGCACGACGCCGCGGTCGGACTCACGCTCGGAAATGCGTTCGCGGTCGTCGCGCTCGGGTCGTACGCACGCCGGGAGCTCTGCCCGGGCTCCGACGTCGACGTGATGCTGGTGCACGACGGGCGGGCCAACGGGGACGCCGTCTCGGCGGCAGCCGAGACGCTCTGGTACCCGCTCTGGGATGCGGGGTTCGTGCTCGGTCACGCGGTGCGCACACCCAAGGAAGCGCTCGCGCTCGCGACGAGCGAGATCGATGCCCTCACCGTGCTGCTCGACCTACGGGTGGTGGCCGGCGACGAGGCCATCGCAGTCGAGCTGCGGCAGCGGGCCCGTCGGCTCGCCGAGAAGCGCCGAGGCCCGGTGGTCGAGGCGCTCGCCGGTGCCGCAGCCCTGCGCGAGGAGCGGCCCGGACCGGTCGCCGAGATGCTCGCCCCCAACCTCAAGGAGGGCGCCGGTGGCCTGCGTGACGTGCAGGCCCTCGACTGGGTCGGGTGGACGCTCGGTGGCACGGGCGGCATCGCCGGCCTCGGCGAGGCCGGGTATCTCCAGCCCGGTGACGCGGCGTCGCTGGCGTCGGCACGAGCACGGCTCCTCGACGCGCGCGTCGCGTTGCATCGGGCGAACGGAGGGCGCGGCGATCTCCTCGCCCTCCAGGACCAGGACGCCGTCGCGGACGCACTCGGCGCCGACGATGCCGACGCCATGATTCGTGATCTCGCCGGGGCCGCGAGATCCGTCACGTGGATCGGTGGCGATGTCTGGCGTCGACTCGGCGACGCTCGACGCGGACCTGTCGGCCGCGCGGCACGACGCGACCGTGCGATCGCCGATGGCATCGTGCTGCGCGACGGTGTGGTCACGCTCACCGCGGACGCCACGATCGATCGGAACACGGTGTTGCAGGCAGGTGCCGCCGCCGCACAGCACGACACTGCGATCGACCGGCACTCGCTGGAGCGGATGCGTGACCTCCGAGCTCCGGATCCGTCGGTGGCCTGGGACCCGCAGTCACGCGCCGCATTCCTCGCGGTGCTCCGCTCGGGGCGTCGTGCGATCTCGGTCGTCGAGTCGCTCGACCAGGTCGGGGTGATGGTCGCCCTGCTCCCGGAGTGGGCGCAGGTGCAGGCCCGGCCCCAGCGCAACGCCTACCACCGCTTCACGGTCGACCGGCATCTGCTCGAGTGCGTGGCCGAGTGCGCGGCCCTGCTCGACGACGAGGGGTTCGACGGGGAGATCGCCCGGCGTGCTCGGTCCGACCTCGTGCTCCTCGGCGCCCTGTTGCACGACATCGGCAAGGGAATGCCCGGCGATCACTCAGAGTCGGGGGCCGAGACGGCGCGCCGCATCGGGGAGCGGATCGGCTTGGACGGGCACGGTGTCGACGTCCTGGAGTGGTTGGTGCGCCACCACCTGCTCCTCGCCGACACCGCAACGCGCCGCGATCTGACGGACGAGGCGACGATCGTTCGCTTCGGCCGGGCGGTGCGCGACACCGAACGGCTCGATCTGCTCTACACGCTGACGATCGCCGACTCGAGGGCGACCGGGACGTCGGCGTGGAGCACTGCGAAGGCCGCGCTCGTGCGCCAGCTCTTCGGCGAGGCGGACTCTCTGCTGGAGCACGGTGTCGTGGACGCGGGACACGCGGCCGCGCGCGAGGCTGCCGCCGAGCGGTATGCCGCCCTCCTCGCGCGAGGCAGCCTGGCGTTCGACTGGGCGACCCGTGACGACGGGTCGCTCGAGTGCATCGTCGCCGCGCCGGACCAGCGCGGGCTTCTCGCCACGGTCGCCGGTGTGCTCGGGCTGCACGGATTCGACATCCGCGCTGCCGCGGCGTACGCGGTGCCGGACGGAATGGCCCTCGAGGTCTTCCGTGGCGACGACGCACTCGGTCGCCTCGACGATGCCGGTCGACGATCGGTCGAGGCCGACACGGCCGCGGCCCTCGCCGGGGAGCTCCCGCTCCGCGAGCGTCTCGCCGAGCGCCTGGCGCGGTATCCCTCGTCGCGAGAGGCCGGCGCCGAGGGTCTGCGCGTTTCGTTCGACCTCGAGGCATCGAGTGCCGCCACGGTTGTGGAGGTTCACGCCCCCGATGACGTCGGGCTGCTCGCCCGCGTCGCGGCAGTCTTCGCCGACCTGGATCTCGACGTGAGCGCCGCGATCGTGTCGACGCTCGGTTCCCGAGTGGTCGACGTGTTCTACGTGTGCGACTCCCAGGGCGCGCAGCCCACCGCGCCCCTAGCGCTCGATCGCCTGCGCGCCACGCTGGTGGCCCGGCTCGCGGCTCAGGCGCTGCCGGGCCGCTGACGACGGGTGGCGGGACCCCGGCCGACAGGGGCGGGGCCACGATCCCCGGGACCTAGTGTCGTCGCCGTGACCGAGCCGCCGCACGCTGTCTCCGCTTCGGATCTCCTGCGC
>JALHSW010000491.1 GCA_022865365.1 Acidimicrobiia bacterium
GGGCATCCCACCGGGCATGCCGGCCGCGGCAGGGGGCTCCGGCTTGTCCGCGACGACGGCCTCGGTGGTGAGGAACAGCGCCGCGATCGACGCTGCGTTCTGCAGCGCCGAGCGGGTCACCTTGGCGGCGTCGATGACACCGGCCTTGATGAGGTCCTCGTACTCCTCGGTCGCCGCGTTGAGGCCGTTCGCATCCTTGAGGCTGCGGACCTTCTCCACGACAACACCGCCCTCGAGGCCGGCGTTGACCGCAATCTGCTTCAGCGGCTCCTCGAGCGCCCGGGCCACCATGCGGGCACCCGTCGCCTCGTCGCCGTCGAGCGCCTTGGCGGCGTCGAGCACCTGGGCCTGGGCCCGCAGGAGTGCGACGCCGCCACCGGCAACGACACCTTCCTCGACCGCAGCCTTGGTGGTCTGGACCGCGTCCTCGATGCGGTGCTTCTTCTCCTTGAGCTCGACCTCGGTCGCCGCGCCCACCTTGATGATGGCCACGCCGCCCGACAGCTTGGCGAGACGCTCCTGGAGCTTCTCGCGGTCGTAGTCGGAGTCGGTGTTGTCGATCTCGGCCTTGATCTGGCTGATACGACCCTGCACCTGGTCCTTGGCGCCGGCACCTTCGACGATCGTCGTCTCGTCCTTGGTGACGACGATCTTGCGAGCGGTGCCCAGGAGGTCGAGACCGACGGTCTCGAGCTTGAGCCCGACCTCCTCGGCGACCACCTGGCCGCCGGTGAGGATCGCGAGGTCCTCGAGCATCGCCTTGCGGCGCTCGCCGAAGCCGGGGGCCTTGACGGCCACCGACTTGAACGTGCCGCGGATCTTGTTGACGACGAGGGTGGCGAGCGCCTCGCCCTCGATGTCCTCGGCGATGATCGCAAGCGGCTTGCCCGTCTGCATGACCTTCTCGAGCACCGGCAGCATGTCCTTGACCGCCGAGATCTTCGAACTCACCAGGAGGATGTAGGCGTCGTCGAGGACGGCTTCCATGCGCTCGGGGTCAGTGACGAAGTACGGCGAGATGTAGCCCTTGTCGAACCGCATGCCCTCGACGAGGTCGAGCTCCATGCCGAACGTCTGGCTCTCCTCGACGGTGATGACGCCGTCGGTGCCGACCTTCTCGAGTGCCTCGGCGATCATCGAGCCGACTTCCATGTCGGCAGCCGAGATGGCGGCGACGTTGGCGATCTGCGCCTTGTCGGTCTCCACCTTCTGCGAGTTGGCCTTGATCGACTCGACCGCGGTCGCGACCGCGGACTCGATGCCCCGCTTGAGGACCATCGGGTTCGCGCCGGCGGCAACGTTGCGCAGGCCCTCGCGGACCATCGCCCACGCCAGCACCGTGGCCGTCGTCGTGCCGTCACCGGCGACGTCGTCGGTCTTCTTGGCGACTTCCTTGACCAACTCGGCACCGATCTTCTCGATCGGGTCCTCGAGGTCGATCTCCTTGGCGATGGAGACCCCGTCGTTGGTGATCGTGGGCGCACCCCACTTCTTCTCCAACACGACGTTACGGCCCTTGGGGCCGAGCGTGACTCGGACTGCATCGGCGAGCTTGTTCATGCCCGCTTCGAGGGAACGACGAGCGTTCTCGGCGTACGCGATCTGCTTCGGCATCTTGTTGTATCCCTTTACGGTGTGGGGGTTCTTACGGTGTGGGGGTTCGATACGGCTCACACTCGCCTGAATCGTCGGGCTGATTAGCAGTCAGGCGGTGTGAGTGCCAGAGACCATGTTGGCACTCTCGACCGGAGAGTGCAAATGGCAGGTGCAGCCTCGAGCCGCTTCCGGATCGCCCCTGTCCCTCGCCTCGGCCGTAGGCGCCGAGCGAGGCGAGCACTACATTCGCCAGCGATGGCGGAGATGCACGACGCGACCGAGGCCTACCTCGAGACGATCCTCGAGATCGAGGAAGAGGGCGTCACGCCGATCCGTGCCCGCCTCGTCGAGCGCCTCGGGCTCTCGGCCCCCGCCGTCTCCGAGCAGGTCAACCGCCTGGTCGACCAGGGCTACGCGGAGCTCCTCGACGACCGCACGCTCAAGCTCACCGACGCCGGGCGAGCCCTCGCCACGTCGATCGTGCGGCGTCACCGGCTCGCCGAGCGCCTCCTCGTCGACGTCATCGGTCTCGAGTGGGAGAAGGTGCACCGCGAAGCCGATCGCTGGGAGCACGCGATCTCGGCCGACGTCGAGGCGAAGCTCGTCGAGCTCCTCGGCGATCCGATGACGTGCCCACACGGGAACCCCATCCCGGGGTCACTGCGGACGACCGAAGTCGTACCGACCGTCGTGCTCTCGCAGGCCGAGCCCGGCCGCGTGACGGTGACGAGGGTGAGCGAGCGGCTCGAGGTCGACGACGACGCGATGGTGCTGATCGCGCACGGGGGACTGATTCCCGGATCGGCGGCCGAGGTCCTCGACCGCCGCGACGACGGCGTGCTCGTTCGCACCGACGCCGGCGATCGCGTCGTGCCCGAAGCGATCGCGCGGCTCCTCTGGGTCGCGCCGGTCTAGGCCGCACCCCGGGTGCGGGTGCAACAGTCCGGTGCGAGTCAGCCGCCGGCGACGGCCGGAACGATGCTCAACGTCTGGCCGTCGGTCACCGGCGTGTCGAGCCCGTCGAGGAATCGGATGTCCTCCTCGGCCAGGAAGACGTTCACGAAGCGCCGCAACGAGCCGTTGTCGTCGTAGAGGCGCTCGGCGAAGCCCGGGTGCTCGGCGTCGAGGGCCTTGAGCGCCGCGGCGACCGTCGCACCCTCGAGCGTGACCTCCCCTGCACCGCCCGAGAGGTTGCGCAGCTGGGTGGGAATCCGGACCGTGACTGGCATCTCAGGAATCCTTCGCAGTCGGGAACGCGTCCCAGAACGCGTCGAGCGTGGGCTCGATCACCGCGGTCGGACCCGACTCGGGCGCGAGCGCGTCGAGCGTCTTGAGACCGTGCCCGGTCGCGTAGACGACGACCCGTTCGTCGGGGCGGATCACGCCCTGCTCGGCGAGCTTCTTGAGCGATGCGATCGTCACGCCCACGGCCGTCTCGCCGAAGATGCCTTCAGTGCGAGCGAGCAATCGGATGCCGTCGACGACCTCGTCGTCGGTGACCGCGGCGAGGCCGCCACCCGTCTCGCGCACGGTGTCGAGTGCGTAGTACCCGTCGGCCGGGTTCCCGATCGCGAGAGACTTGGCGATCGTCGACGGCTTCACGGGACGGATCGTGTCGGCGCCGTCGTTGAACGCAGTCGCGACGGGAGAACAGCCCGTCGCCTGCGCACCCGAGACCCGCACCTTCGGCGCGTCGGCAAGCAGACCGACGTCGTGCAGCTCGTCGAATCCCTTGCGGATCTTCGTGAGGAGTGATCCGCTCCCGACGGGGACC
>JALHSW010000492.1 GCA_022865365.1 Acidimicrobiia bacterium
CGCGGTCAACCAGCTCGACTTCCTCGACGAGCGCGCCCGCCGGTGCCAGGACGAACGCGGACTCCTGCCCAACCTGGTAGCCATCGACTTCGTGAACGAGGGCGCTCTCTACGCTGTCGTCGACCAGCTGAACCAGGAGGCCCGGCCATGAAGGTCCTCATCGGCACCGACGGTTCGCACGACGCCGTGGAGGCGGCGAGTCGGGCGCTGTCGCTCCTCGGTCCGACCGCCGCGGTGACGGTGCTCTGCGTCACCCAGGCTCCGGCCATCGAGGCGGCCGGGATGGAGTCGGGGATGGCCGGCGGGGTGGCCGGTCCCGACGAGATCGATGCGGCGTGGGCCGCGGTGAACGACGACGCCGCCAGTGCAATCGAACGGACGGTCGCGGCGCTCCCAAGCGTTGCGTCGGTCGAGCAGGTCATCGAGGAAGGCTCGGCGGGGCCGACCATCTGCCGAGTTGCCGCAGAGCGCGGAGTCGATGTCGTCGCCGTCGGCTCACGTGGTCGGGGAGCGATTCGACGAGCGCTGCTCGGTTCGGTCAGCAGTCACGTCGCGAACAACGCGCCGTGCCCGGTGCTCGTCGTGCGGGCCCAAGGCGGGGAGTGAAGACCGAGGACTGAAGCGACCGGGCGTCGGAGGGGCGTCGGGCACTACGCTCCGCCGCCGGGGGGGACCCAACGTGGCCGAACGCCGCTTGCTCGACAGCACTGACCTGTTCGCGGCATTGCCGCCCGAGGTCCTCGCCGCGCTGCAGGAAGAGACCACGGTCCGGGAGATCGCCCGCAACGAGGTGCTCTTCGAGCAGGGCGATCCGTCGACCAGCCTCTACGTCGTGAGCGAGGGTCGCATCGCCATCGCCACGCAGTCGGGTGACGGACGTGAGTCGGTGATCGCGGTGCTCGAGGACGGCGGGCTCTTCGGTGAGCTCCCGCTGTTCGACGACGCACCACGCGTCGCCGACGCCCGCGCGCTCGTGGACTCGACCGTCGTCGAGCTCGAGTACGAACCCGTGCGACGCATCCTGCGAAAACGGCCGGATCTGCTCTGGATCATCGTGCGCCTTCTGGTGACACGGCTGCGCGCGACCGACGAGGCTCTGGCCGACGCGGTCTTCCTCGACGTGCCGGCGCGCACGGCCAAGCGACTCCTCGAGCTCGCGGGCGAGGCGGACCGGTTCACCCTGCCCCTGACCCAGGAGGAGCTCGCGGCGATGGTCGGAGCGTCGCGCGAGCGCGTGAACAAGGCGATCTCGACGTTCATCCGTCTGGACTGGCTCGAGCTCCAAGGGCGAAGCAACTACCGCATTCTCGACCGCGAGGCCCTCGAAGACCGCGCCACGCTCTGAACCGCTCGATCTCGTCAGACCCCGAGCCACGCGAGCGTGCGGCGCCACGCGTCGGCGGCATCGTCGGCCCGGTGCGCCGGGCGTTCGGGAGCGTGGACGAACCCGTGGTCGGCCTCGGGGTACACGAAGATCTCGCACTCGGGACGCTCGTGCCATGCGGTGCGGAGCGCCTCGACGTCGGCCGTCGGGGTATAGGGGTCGATGCCGCCGAAGATCGCGAGCGTCGGGCACACGTCGGCCGCGGTCGAGAGCGTGTCGGCGAAGCGCGGCCCGCTCCACGCTTCGGGGAGACGGATCATCCCGTAGAACGCCACCGCCCGGGCGAAGCGCCCGGCTGCCGCGGCCTTGAGGGTCTGCATGCCGCCCATGCAGAACCCGATCACGTACGCCGTCGCGGTGCCGTCGAGATCACCGAGCAGGTCCGCGGCGCGGGCGAGGTCCCCCAGCTGCACCGTGTCGTCGAGCTCGGGCACGAGCGCAATGCGCGCCGCAGGATTGTCGGCATCACGGACCTCACGCGGTGCCCGGGCGAACGGCTCGGGACTCGCGACCGCGAAGCCATGCGTTGCGATCCTGCGACACAGGTCGTCGAACAGCGGGCGAATCCCCATGAGATCGGGATGCACCACGACGCCGGCGATCGGTTTGGTCCGGTCTGGAAGCGCGTGGATGACCTCGACGGTCGCTCCGTCGATCCCGGTGATCGTCGCCCGCTCCACGCTCGCCGCGTACGGTCCTTCGACAAGCTCGCTCATGTGTATCGATCGAGGATGCTTGACTCGGCGATGCGGGCGAGCCCGTCCTTGATGGCCATGGCGCGCGCGTCACCGACGCCCTCGACCTGGACGAGATCGGCCTCGCTCGCGCGCATGATCTTCTGGAGGTCGTGGAACCGATCCACGACGTGGTCGGACACCGCCTCGGGGAGCCGCGGGATCATGTGCAGGAGGCGGAAGCCGCGCGGTCGGGCCGCGGCGTCGAGGCCGAGCACCGTCGGAAGGCCGAGTACACCCAGGACGAGCGCCGGGTCGAGCAACGCGTCGTCGTCGAGACTCGAGAGCCGTTCCATCACGTGCACGAGCTCGGCATCGTGCGTCGCGACCGAGTAGTCCTTCGCCACGAGACGACGGTCGGCCTCCACGCCACCCACGAGCTCGTCGAGCTGAAGCAGTACCAGCCGGCCGTCGACGCCCAGCTCGATCACGTGGCCCTCGATCTCCTCCGAGATCCGCCGCACCATCTCGGCGCGCTGGAGGACGGTGGCGACATCACGCAACGTGACGAGGTCTTCGATCTCGAGCGCCGAGAGCGACGCGCTCACGGAGTCGAGCCGGACCTTGTAGCGCTCGAGGATCTGGAGCCCCTGATCGGCTCGCGCGAGCACGCGAGGCGTGGGCTCGATGGCGCGCTTGAGCGTTCGCACGTGGATCGCGACCTCGGTGCGGTCCTCCGACACGGTCACCACCGGGACGGCGATCTGGCGCGCGACGCGCTCCGCGGTCCGGTGCCGCGTCCCGGTCTCCGAGGTCGGGATGTTCGGGTCGGGCACGAGGTGCACGTTTGCCCGCACGATCCGGCTGCAGTCGGACGTCAGGATGATGGCGCCATCCATCTTCGCGAGCTCGGACAGGCGGGGCGGGGTGAACTCGGCATCGAGGAGGAAGCCCCCCGAGCAGAGGGACAACACGTCGGGACCGGCACCGACGACGATCAGCGCTCCCATGCGGGCCTGGATGATCCGTTCCATGCCCTCGCGCAAGGGGGTGCCCGGCGCGACAAGGCGAAGGGCCGCGAGGAGCGCTTCGGATCGGGGCAGTGCGGGCAATGGGTGGCCTTCTCGATCGCCCGGCTCGGACAGCTTCCCGAGGTCCGGATTCCGGGATTCGGATTCTGGGATTCGGACGCGCGGCGAGGGGTTCACAATACCGCTTGCGACCGCTCCACGAGTCAGGCCGCGCAGTCGGGGGGCGCAGTCAGGGCAATGTGACAGGCCGCGACATCAGGCCGCGCGCGCCGGACGTGATCGATACGCGACGTCGAGCGCGTCGGCGAGCGTCACAACCGGCGTGACCCGGATGCCTGACACCGTCGGCAACGACGACGGGCCGATGGCGCAGGTGAAGCCCAACCGCGCCGCCTCGGCAAGGCGACGCGACGCCTGGGGAACCTGGCGCAGCTCACCCCCGAGACCGATCTCGCCGATCACGACCGTGTCGGAGGCGACGACCTGTCCATCGCGAGCACCGGCGACCGCGAGGGCGACCGCGAGATCCACGCCCGGCTCCGAGACCCGCACCCCGCCCGCGACGCTCGCGTAGACCTCGGCTTCGGCGACCTGCACGCCGGCCCGCTGCTGGAGCACCGCGAGCAGGAGTGCCAGACGAGCTGAGTCGAGGCCGGTTGCCGACCGCCGGGGCATCGGCGCGGCGCTCGGTGCCACGAGTGCCTGCACCTCGACCAGGAGCGGTCGGCTCCCCTCGACGACCGGTGCCACGACCGATCCGGGCGCGTCGGGACGCCGGTCGGACAGGAACAGGGCTGACGCATCGGGGACGTCAGCCAGGCCGTCGCCCTGCATCTCGAGCAGACCGAGCTCGGTCGTCGCGCCGAATCGGTGCTTCAGTGCGCGGAGGAACCGCAGCGTGTGGTGGCGATCCCCGTCGAACGACAGCACGGTGTCGACGACGTGTTCGAGTGCGCGCGGGCCGGCGAGTGTGCCCTCCTTGGTGACATGACCCACGAGGATCGCGGGGATCCCCCGCTCCTTCGCCAGGCGGGTCAGCGCGTGTGCGCATTCGCGCACCTGGGTGATCGACCCGGGCGCCCCGGGGAGCTCGGGATCCGAGATCGCCTGGATGGAGTCGATGGCGAGCACCGCTGGTGCGACGTCGTCGACATGGGCGCGGACGCGATCGAGCGAAGTGGCGTCGGCGAGCAGCAGCCCGGGATGGAGGGCGCCGACGCGCTCGGCGCGCATGCGCACCTGTTCGGGCGACTCTTCTGCGCCGATCAGCAAGCAGCGCGCGCCGGATGCGGCGAGTCGCCCCAGCGCCTGAAGCAGCAGCGTGCTCTTGCCCATGCCGGGCTCCCCGACCAGCAGGGTGACCGAACCAGGGACGAGCCCGCCCCCGAGCACGCGATCAAGCTCCCCGACGCCAGTCGCGAGACGGTCGGCGGCATTGCGCGCCACCTCCGTGATCGGTACCGGGGGGATGGGGACAGGTCCCGCGCCCGGGGCGGCGAGGGATGCAGCACCCCGGGCGCGAGAGACGGACGCTTCGGCGAGCGAGCCCCAGGCGCCGCACTCGGGGCATCGCCCGAGCCAGCGCGGCGCCTCTGCGCCGCACTCGCCACACTTGTGCACCGATCTCGTCTTCACTCGGGCACGTTCTCATGGGGGTACGACGCTTACCCCCGGGTCGCCGGCGCTGCGGCGGTCCCCGTCACGACGGGTCCGCACGGTGCCGCCGAGCTCGTCGAGGCCGGCGCCGGCGTCGTACCCGGATCGCTCCTCGAGTTCAGGCCGTGGTTTCGGGATTCGGCTCGGGATCGGGTTCGGGATTGGGATCGGGCTTCGTCCCGCTGACGTAGCGCACCGGAGGGAGCATCCGCCAGACCCTCCGTGAACGTGAGACGTCGGGCCAACGCAGCGCTCGGAGGACTGCGACGTACTCGGCGGTCCGCTGCATGTCGACCACGACCAGCCGCCCGCCGGGACGCAGGACGCGCGCGGCTTCACGGATGATGCCGGCACGTCCCACGCTGTCGGAGATGTTGTGCACCACCATGCTCGACACGACCGCGTCGAACGCACCGTCGACGTACGGGAGGCGGCGCCCATCACCAGTGACCACGTCGACGCGATCGTCGACGCGTTCGATCATCGCGTTCTCCAGCGGCGCGCTCGGTTCGTTGCGGGACTGATCGACCGAGTTCCATACGTCGACACCGACGGCGAGTCCATCGGGGACACGTCGCGCGGCCTCGACGAGCAGCAGCCCGCGACCGCACCCGAGGTCGAGCACGTAATCATCCGCGCTCAGGCCCGCGGCGTCGACGATCCGCACGCGCTCCCGGAGCTTCCCCACTCGACTCGACGAGACCATCGCCAGCGCGACGATCGTGAAGACGATGCCCACCGCGAGTGCGATCCCCATGAGGAACGGCACATTGACCAGCGCCGCGACGAACATGACCGCGAATGCGCCGA
>JALHSW010000493.1 GCA_022865365.1 Acidimicrobiia bacterium
CACTCGTGAGGAACGGCCTCGACGCCTCTAATCCCTCGGTCGAAGGTTCGATCCCTTCCGGCCCCACTTCTCCCGCAACGCCCAGCGTGCTACGCGCCGAGTGGCGGAGAGCGTGAAGGTTCAGTTCGAAGCCGAGTTCGTCGTGGAGTGGGGCTTGGCTTCTGGGTCGGCGCTGACGAGCACGTCTCGGACCATCCGGTCGGTGCGGAGCCGCTGCACCCGAACCTGTTCTCGGACCGATTCCGCCGACTCGTGCGCCGGCTCGAGATCCCGTGCCGGCTGCACGACCTGCGTCACTGGCACGTCACCCAGGCCCTCGGCGCGGGCCTTCCCGTCCGCGACGCGGCCGAGCGCGTCGGCCACGCCAGCGCCACGGTCCAGGGGCTCGTAGTGTTCGGGATATGCCGAGCGACCTGCAACTGAAGGCCATGAACACGATCCACCGGGCCCTGCTCACGATCAGCTTCGGGCGGCTCGGATGGCGCGCCGGCGGCATGCCGGTGCTCGAGCTCACGACTACGGGACGCAAGAGCGGCCAGCCCCGCACCGTGATGCTGACGTCGCCAGTGCAGGAGGGCGACGCGATCGTGATCGTCGCGTCGCGCGGCGGCGACGATCATCACCCCGCCTGGTTCCTCAACCTGCGCGACCATCCCGACGTGGAGGTCGCGTTCGCCGGAAAGCCGAAGCGGTCGATGCAGGCACGGGTCGCGAGCCCCGAGGAGCGGGCCGCCTTGTGGCCCCGGGTGACCGTCGGGTACAAGGGCTACGCCAACTATCAGACGAAGACCGATCGTGAGATTCCGCTCGTGCTGCTCGAGCCCGCCGACGGCACCCGAGCGTAGGCAGCTGTCGACGCCGCGAGACTCCCGATCATGTTCGTCGAGCACGAGGTCGCAGAGATGTCCGAGTGCCGTCTCGCGACGACCTCGAACCGAAGCGTGGTCGGGATCATGACGAGGACGCATCCGTGGTCCGCGTCGCCGTCTGGCTGTGGCGTTCGGGTGCACCCTGAACGCTCTTAGCGCTCCGAGGGTCCCTTCGTCTATGGTGCCGCGAACTGGAGCGGGGGCCGACTATGACTCGTTCGTCGGGGTTGAGGATCAGCGGCTCGCTGGCGGTGGCGGTGGCGTGCGCAACCGCGCTTGCGTGGTTGGCATCGGGGGCGGCACCGGCGGAACAGCAACCAGAAGCGCCGACCGTGAACGGCAAAGCGATCTCGGGGAGCTACTCATACGAAGGTCGGTTCTTCGTCCGAGGTGGGTATCGCTTCTCGCCTGAACTCGTCAAGAACGTCGTCGACATCTCGTGCTCGTCGGACGGTGTCGCCGATCTGACGGGCGGTCCCGACGGCTCACCCGAATGTGTCTGGCCCGGCGCAGGGGTGGACAGCGCCACGGTCACGATCAGCGGGCGGGTTCGGTGGTTCTCACTCACCAAGAAGTTCACGCTCACGCCCTACTGGAGCCTCGACAATCAGACCTACGTGTTCGGTCCCGACATCACGGTGAGTGCGCGAGCCGCGACCTCACCATCGTCAACCAGGCTGAAGAAGCCCGAGGCGGCCCAGTCCTACGTGGCTGCAATCGCCCCGGTGAACCCGTCTGTTTCGGCGTTCTCCGGTCAAGTCGAGGCCTGGGACAGTTCGACCAGCAAGGCGCAGGCTCTGTCCGAGGGGCAACCTACCGCCGCCGTGCTGCAAGAAGTCGGGCCCAAGCTGGCAGGGATCGGCCACGCGTATCGACCGGCTGCCGCCGCGCTCAAGGCCCAAGCCAAGACGGTCGAGGTCATCGTGGGCGACCTCGCACGCCTCGCGCGCCTCAACGCGGGTGTCGACGTGTCCTCGTGGCGCCACAAGTTCCAGGCCGACATCGCGAAGTTGGTCGCGGCATCGACCGTCGTGCGCTCCAAGCTCGGGCTGCCGGCGCCTTCCTCGAGCGAACCGGGCCAGAAGTAGGGGAATTGCCCGGTCGCCCCGACCAGTGGCGCCCACCCAAGGAAGCACGGAACCGCGGTGCTTCGTGGCAGCCCGCCATGCCGCCGGACGGGCAGGCTCGTCGAAGTGCCCGGTCACGGGCCGGTCGGGGTACTTGCGCTGGCGCAGTGCGCTCCACGAGCAACACGCGAGCGACGTTGCGGCGATCGTCCGGGGAGTGGGCTACGACGACGCAACGATCGCGCGAGTGCAGGACCTCGTCCGTAAGCGTGGTCTCGGTACCGACCCCGAAGTGCAAGTGCTCGAGGACGCGCTCTGGTTGGTGTTCATCGAGACGCAGCTCCGCGACCTCGCGGCACGTCTCGGAGCCAGCGAACGTTCTCTCCTCGAGGCGCCGCTCGGCGATTGAGCCTGGTCGTGGTCAGGTGATCGGGTTGCCGTCGGCGCCCACGACGTGCCACACGCCGCCTACGCCCTGGCCGCCGGTGTCGCCGGGTGCGGCGTCGGGTGCATAGAAGTAGAGGAGGTGCCCGTTGTACGCGACCTGCTTCCCGGCGCCGACGGTGAGCTTCGTCTTGTCGAGGCTCTTGCCCGCGACGAGCTTGCCCGAGCCGGTGAGCGCCGGCCACAGGCCGGCGCATCCACCCGTGCAGTGCGCGGTGCTCGTGTCGGTCCCGTCGGGATCGAACGCGTAGAGCGTCTTGCCGTTTGCTCCCACGATGATCGTGCCGGCACTCGTCGTTGCGACCTTGATCGTCGCCTTCTTCTTCTTCTTGGCCGGTGCCGCCGAGCGGTTCGTGGTGCTGCCGGCGACGGCCGGGGTGATCTCGGTGGCGATGCCGACGCCCGTGGCGAGCAGTACGGCGAGCAACGAGCGGGACATCGACCTCGAGCGCATGGTGTCTCCTGCTGGGTGGGGCAACGTCACCTGAGACTACGGCCAACCAGCCCGATCGGATTGCGTTCGGGCGTCAGTTGTTCGACGGGGGCATCACGGTCTCGCTGGGGCTCGGCAGAGGCGTGTCGCGCAGGCGCTCGAGCCCGAGCTCGTACGCCGCCTGCACCTTGGCCAGCGGCGATCTGGCGACGATCGAGCGCAGCTGCTCGTAGCGCTCGCGCCCGGCCTTGGTGCCCAGGTAGTACCCGGCCCCGAACCCGATGACGACGCCCAGTCGGAACCTCGGAATGCTCTTCATCCGACAATGCTGTCACACCCCGTCGCTACCGTCGAAGCATGGGTTACCGAGGCAAGCTCCGAGAGCGAGAGGAAGCGCGTCGCCTGCGCGCCGCGGGCAAGACCCTCCAGGAGATCGCCGACGCGCTCGACGTCTCCAAGTCATCCGTCTCCATCTGGGTCCGCGACGTCCCTTTCACCCCATCCAAGCGCCGGTACGGGGCCCAGAGACGATCGCACCCGTTCCACGAGCGCAAGCTTCGGGAGATCGCGGATTGCAACGAGGAGGGCCGACGGCTCGTCGGCACCCTCACCCGCGGCGGTTTCTTCGCGGCGGGGATTGCGCTCTATGCCGGTGAAGGGTCGAAGACCGATGGCTCGATCAGGTTTGCGAACAGCGATCCAAGCATGATGGCGTTCTTTGCCGCCTGGATCCGCGAGTTCTTCGAGATCGATGAATCACGGTTGCGGATGCGGGTGTACCTCCATCAAGGCTGGGACCTTGACGCTGCGGAACTGCACTGGTCGAGTGTGACGGGGGTGCCGCGGACGCAGTTCGGAAAGGCATACCGGGCAGTTGCTGATGCGAGCATCCGGCGGAACAAACACGAGTTCGGGTGCGCCTACCTCGACTACGGCTGCTCGCGGACGCATCGGCTCATCATGGGTCTCGTCCGCGCTTTGCTATCCTCAGAAGCCATTCCGGGGTAGTTCAATTGGCAGAACGCCGGTCTGTTAAACCGGATGCTTGCGGGTTCGAGTCCCGCCCCCGGAGCTCTGCCTCACAGGCCTCCGAGATTGCGCACGACCTTCGCGAGAGCGGAGAAGTCCTCACGCCCGTACCCCGCCTCGCTCGCGGCGCCGAGGATCTGGCGTACGACCCCGGCCGTGAACAACGGTGTGCGCGCCTTCGCCGCGTGGGCGATGACCAGGTCGAGATCCTTGGCCATGAGGTCGGTCATGAACCCCGGGCTCCAGTCGTTCGACGCGGGACTGTCGGGGATGACGCCCTCTGCGGGGAGTCGCGTGCGCACCGCGACGCAGTCACCGGTCGAGTGCGTGAGGACCTCGTAGAGCCGCGACAGGTCGACGCCGGCCTTCGTCGCCATCACGGTCGCCTCGGCCGTGGCGAGCATCTGTGCGGCGTAGATGAGGTTGTTGCACAGCTTCACGACCTGGCCGTTGCCCGGTCCGCCGACGTGCACGATCAACCCGGCGAACGGGTCGAGTGCGGGCCGCGCCAGGTCGAGTACGGCTTCGTCGCCACCCACCATCAGCGTGAGGACGCCGTTCTGGGCACCGGCCGTTCCCCCCGACAGCGGTGCCTCGAGGTAGTGCGCACCGGTCGCGCTGACGCGCGCGTGTTGTGCCCGCTCGATGTCGGGATCGATGGTCGAGGTGTCCACGAGGATCCTCCCGGCGCCGAGCACCGGGAGCGCCGAACCGACCACGTCCACGACCTCGGGCGAGCTCGGGACGCACACGATCGTGACCTCGCTCGCGGCTGCGACACCCCGAGGCCCGTCGCCTTCGCGTGCGCCGAAGGCGACGGCTTCCTCGATCGGGCCTCGGCTGCGCGACGCGACCGTGACCTCGTGCCCGGCCTCGACGAGGTGCCGGGTCATGGGGAGCCCCATGGCCCCCAGTCCGACGAACCCGACCCGCATCGTCGCCTCCCCTCCATCGCCTGGGCCCCGCCCGACGGCGCACTCGACCGGCCGTAGGGCGCGTGACGGTACCAGGCACCCTCCGCAGAGGTGCCGGCCGCATGGCCGCGTGAGACGCCAGGCCGCGCGACGCGCGCTTCAAGCCGGATCGGTGGACACCGCGTAGGGTCAGGACGTGTTCGACG
>JALHSW010000494.1 GCA_022865365.1 Acidimicrobiia bacterium
CGTCACCCGTTTCCCCGACGGCGCCTGGTTCGTCGACCTCGGCCCGGTCCTCGACGCGGGATTCGTGCCCGCCGCACTGAGCGCTGCGCTCGCCCTTCCCGAACGACGCCAGGGAACGCTCGAGGACTCGATCGTGGCGGCATTGCAGCACCAGCGGCTGCTGATCGTGCTCGACAACTGCGAGCAGGTCGTCGATGCGGTGGCCGGCCTGGTCGATGTGCTGGTCGAGTCGTGTCCGGGGCTGAGGGTGCTGGCCACGAGCCGCGAAGCGCTCGGGGTCGACGGCGAGACCACCTACCCGGTGCGACCGCTCGCCACCCCGTCGACCGAGGACAGCGTCACCATCGACGCGCTGATGGAGAACGACGCGATCCGGCTCTTCGTGGAACGGGCCCGCGCCGCCAAGCGAGAGTTCGTCTTCTCGAACGACACCGCACCGGTGGTGACGGAGCTGTGCCGGCGTCTCGACGGCATCCCGCTGGCGATCGAGCTCGCCGCCGCCCGGCTCCAGGTGATGGCCCCGGCGGAGATCCTGGCCCGTCTCGACGAGCGGTTCCGACTCCTCACCGGTGGCCGGCGGACCGTCCTGGAGCGCCACCAGACGCTGCGCGGCGCGATCGACTGGTCGTATGCGCTCCTCGAACCGGTCGAGCAGCTCGTGTTCAGGCGCCTGGCGGTGTTCGCGGGTGGCTTCACGCTCGACGCGGCCGAGGCCGTCACCGTCGATGGCGAGGTCGAGACACACGACGTGCTCACCACGCTCGCGAGCCTGGTCGCGAAGTCGATGGTCGTGACCGACGACACCGCCGCCGGCACCCGCTACCGCATGCTGGACACGCTGCGCGAGTACGCCTGGGAGCGGCTCGGCGAGCACGACGATCCGACCCCGCTGCACGAACGCCACGCCGAGCATCTCCTCGCGTTCCTCGGTACCGCCACCGAACAGCTCAAAGGATCGAACGACTGGGAGTGGAGCGAGCGCCTCGAGACCGAGCAGGACAACCTGCGCGCGACTCTGGGTTGGGCACGCGACACCGACGCGACCGACCTCCTGATCAGGCTTGTCCATGGACTCTGGCTGCACTGGTACTTGGAGGCGAGTTTCCGCGAAGCTGCCGACTGGACCGAGGTCGCGCTCCTCCACGCGGAGGACATGCCGGTCGACGTGCGGGCCGAGATCCTCGGTGTCGCCGCCTTCGCCGCGAACGGACTCGGGCGCGTCGAGGACGCCATCGAGCTGGGCCAGGCAAGCATCGGGTGCTCGCGTGACGCCGGTCGCCCCCCGAAGCCCCTACCGCTCCAGTTCCTCGGTATCGCCGCGCTGGAGTCGAACCAACCTGAGGTGGCGATCGCGTACTGCGACGAGGCAGTCGCCGCGGCGCGCGATCACGGCGACACCTGGCACGAACTCAACGCGCTCCAGTTCGTGGCGATCACGTGCCTTCTCGGGGGGGCACCGGAGCGCGGCCGTCAGGTCGCCGACGAACTGCTGGCCGGGGTCCGCCGGCTGGGGAACAGCTACCTGATCGGGCAGGGCTTGTTCAACGCCGGTCTCGCGCGTGTCTCCACCGAACCCGAGGTCGCGGTGGAGCTCTTCGAAGAGGCGGACACCCTGCGGGCGTCGTCCCGCAATATGATGATGGCCGGTCAGAGCACGTTCTTCCGAGGCGTCGCTCACCTCCGCCTCCGCCAGATGCCGGAGGCGGCGCAAGCGCTACGCGCGTCGCTCCGCTTGTTCCAGCAGCGGGACGCCGACTTCTTTACTAGCACCGCCATCAGCATGGCTGCGACACTCGTCGGCCGGAGCGCACCGGCGACCGCTGCGCAACTGCTCGCGGCCCTCGAACGCCACGCCACCGAGTCGGGGATCCCCGGGGCCCCCGAAGACATCGCCTCCCGGCAACGAACGCGGGCCCGCGTCGAGGAGACACTCGGCGCCGAAGCCTTCGCCGACGCGTGGGCCCGGGGCGCCGCGATGAGCATCAACGAAGCCGCCGCGCTCGCCCACGACGAACTCGGGAAGATCGAGGGCTAACCGTCGAGGTCGGCCAGCCCCAGGTCGCTCATCGTCTGGACAGCGCGGGTGGCCAACGTGCCCGACTCGAGCGCGCCAAGGCTGCGCAGGCGCGCCCAGCACCACGCGGACCCGTCGACGACCTCGGCGTACATGTCGGTCGGTTGGTGGAGCTCACCACCGAGCGCGGTGCTCGCGCCGGCTCGGGCCGGGAACCAGGCGGCGCCTCGCACCGAGCCACTCGTGCGCGCGCCCTGGCTCGTCCACAGCAGTCGGCCGTTCGTGGCGTGCCCGCCGATCGAGCCGCGCAGCACTCCCTCGGCGGTGCCGGGAACGGGCATCCCGGGTGCCGCCCGGTGCAGTTCCACCGGATCTTCCGCGGTGAGACCCAACTCGGTCGCAACCTGGCCGTAGGCCTCGAGCCACTGGTCACCGGGGACCGGAAAGCCGGGCGGGTGCGCGTCGGGGTCGGGGGCCGCGAGTGGCGCACCGAGATCCGCGCCGGACCAGAGGGGACGCGCGACCTCGGTCCACGCATCGGTGATGGTCGCCGCGGTCTGCACGAGCTGCTCGAGCTCCGCGTCGTCGCTGACGAAGCCGTTGACCCGCAGCGCTAGCGCCCCCCGATCGAGCTCGACCTCGACGAACGGACGGCTGACACTGCTCAGCGCCGCGCCGGCCGCGCCGGTGAAGAGGCGGTGACGCAGATCGTCGGAGATGAACTGACTGCCGGACATCCCCAGCCCCAGCGCACCGTCGTCGGACAGGTCGGGGTTCCCCGCCAGCACCAGATACTCCTTGCGCCGCGCGAGCACCCGCGGGAGCAGCGCCGCTCCCGGCACACGCAACAGGACGCCGGTACTGGGCGCCCACGCCGACTCCGCCGCGAACGGCTCGTTCTTCGGCGTGCCCTTGACCCCGACGAGGCGGCCGACCGAGAAGCGGTTGCTGGTCGCAGTCCGATGGAACGAGCCCGGCATGGCCAGGTCGCCGTCGGGCCGGAGAGAGATCTCGTAGAGCTCGTGCTCGACCAGACCAAACTTTCCGGGTGCGACCTCGCCACGCGCCACGTTGAAGGCGTAGTCGGGCCACATGGGCAGGATGCCGGTGAACGCGCCGACCAGTGCACTCCCCAACGACTCCAGGCCGTGAGCGGCGACGAAGGCGTCGAGGTTCACCTCCGGGCGACCTCGCTTCGCGTCGTCGACATCGGAGGGCGCGAACGCGGTGTGGCTTCCCTTGGGCACGGCGGCATCGTAGACAAGCCGTCCGGCTGGCGGGTGCCCAGACGGCCGCTACCGCGCCCTCAGAGGTCGAGACCGAGGGCGGCGACCGGCGTGGTCATCGACATCTGCGGCGGACCCGCGACGAGCGGTCCGAACGACGACATGGCCGCCTGCATCGCCTCGCTCTGCCCGTGCTTCTGCATCGACTCCGCATCGGCCATCAGCGCGAAGAACCAGAAGGTGTTCTCCTCGCCGCGGTGGTACGAGTAGATCTCGACCCCGGGCTCGTCGCGAGCAGCCTCGACCATCGCGCCGAGCACCGTCTCCATCTCCTCGGCCTTGCCGTCCTGGCACGTGAAGGTGCCCATCATCGAAACCTTGCTCATGGTCGTTCTCCTTTGTGACCGGCCGCATCCCGTGTCGACCTCGTGCCGACATCGTTACTACAACCGGCC
>JALHSW010000495.1 GCA_022865365.1 Acidimicrobiia bacterium
CACCAGCGCGGCGGCGGTCTCGTCGGGGCGCTCGAAGACCGACCAGTGGCCCGCGCCTTCGAGGAGCACGAAGTCCCCGTGCGCCCGCGTGGCGACGGCCCGGCCCATCTCGACTGCCGCGTAGGGGTCATGCTCACCCCAGCCGACGAGCGCGGGCCGCTCGTTGCGCTCCACCGTTGGCTGCCATTCGTCGCCGACGGTGATCGCCGAGCGGTAGAGCGCCAGGACCGCAGCCTTCATCGCGTCGTCGACGAACCGGGCCGCGCCCTCGGCGTCCGGGTGTCCGCCGTCGCGCAGCCCGTCGACGAGAGCGTCACCGGACATGGCCTCCATGACCTGCTCGCCGACCTCGGGTGTCTGCCACGCCTGCGCGAGGTCGTGCCACACGTCGTCCCGGTCGACGGCACCGTCGAACGCCGCCCAGCTCCGGATGAGCGACGGATTGCCCGAGCCGACGTACTGTGTGAGGAGCGCACCCCAGTCGTGTCCGACGAGGTCGACCGGGGTCCCGATCGCCTCGAGCTGCCCGACGATCCAGGTCGCGTACTCGTCCTTGATGCAATCGAAGCCGTCGGGGACCGGCGCTGCGAAGCCGGGCAGCGCGAGGCGCACCGTGTCGCTCTCGGCGACGCCACGTGCGACGAGCGCCGCGACGAGCGGATCCCACAACGCCACCGTGTCGGGGACGCCGTGGACGAAGACGATGGGCATGCTCACTCCTTCGCGCGCTGGCTATTCCGTGTCGCGCAAGGCGTCGAGTCGCTCGGTCGCCTCGACGAACTCCTCGACGAGGTCGAACACGACGTCGCGCACCGGTCGTACCTCGTTCATGCGCCCGACGATCTGGCCGACGGGCATGCCCTGGAGCTCTTTCACCTGATACTTGGTGATCCGGCGCGTCGCGTCCGAGGTCGCCATGTACTGCAGCGGCATCGGGAGATAGCCCGGCGAGTCCTCGCGCTCCCACGCGTCGGTCCAGGCGGTGCGCAGCTGACGGGCGGGCTTGCCCGAGATGACCCGCGACCGCACGGTGTCGCGCGAGCCTGCCGCGAGCAGCTTCTCGGTGATTGCCGGCGCCATGTCGCTCTCGGCGGTGGTGAGCCAGATCGACCCGGTCCAGACGCCCTCGGCGCCGAGTGCGATCGACGCGGCCATCTGGCGTCCGCTGCCGACGCCACCCGCCGCGAGCACGGGGACGCGGTCGCCGACGGCGTCGACGACCTCGGGCACCAGGATCATCACGCCGACGTCACCCGTGTGACCGCCGGCCTCGTAGCCCTGGGCCATGATCATGTCGACCCCCTGGGTCACCTGGCGTTCGGCCTGCGCGACCGTGCCGACGAGCGCCGCGACCTTCACGCCGTGCGCGTGCGCCTCCTCGATGATGTCGGGCGGCGGTGGGCCGAGCGCGTTCACGAGCAGCTTGATCGGGTGCGCGAACGCGACGTCGACCTGAGGCCGGGCGCCTTCGTAGGTCCAGCCGAGCAGGCCGCTCCCTGCGTCCTCGTCGGCGGGCAGGGGCGGCACGTCGTGCTCGGCGAGCACGCGCTCGATGAAGTCCTTGTGCTCCTGCGGGATCATCGCGGAGAGCTGCTCGTCCATGTGGTCGGGGTCGAGGTCGCCGCCCTTGCCCGCGTAGTTCGCCGGCATGACCACGTCGACGCCGTAGGGCTTGCCGTCGACGTGCTCGTCGATCCAGTTCAGCTCCACCTCGAGCTGTTCCGGCGTGAACGCGAGCGCGCCGAGCACCCCCATGCCGCCGGCCTTGCTCACCGCCGCCACGACGTCGCGGCAATGGCTGAACGCGAAGATCGGCAGGTCGAGTCCGAACATCTCTGTCGCACGGGTCTTCATCGCTCGCTCCTAGGTCCTCTCGCTCGCCGCGACGGTGGTCGCGATGTCCTTGGCCCAGCGGTAGTCGGGCTTGCCGCTCGGTGAGCGCACGATCGCGTCGACGAAGTGGAGCTCACGGGGCAGCTTGTACCCGGCGATGTGCGTACGGCAGTGCTCCTGGATCGACTCGACGGTCGGTGGGCTCGCGTCATCCCGGGCCTGCACGACCGCGGCCACGCGCTGGCCCCAGCGCTCGTCGGGCACGCCGACGACGACGCAGTCGTAGACGTCGGGGTGGCCCTTGACCGCGCCCTCGACCTCCTCCGGGTAGATCTTCTCGCCGCCCGAGTTGATGGAGACCGAGCCCCGACCGAGCAGGGTGATGCTGCCGTCGGGCTCGTAGGTCGCGAAGTCGCCGGGTACCGCGTAGCGAACGCCGCCGGCGTCGGTCACGAACGTCTCTGCAGTCTTCACCGGGTCCTTGTAGTACTCGAGCGGGATGTTGCCCCGACGCGCGACCTTGCCGATCACATCGGAGCCGACCGGCACGATCTCGAGGTCCTCGTCGAGGACGACCGTGTCCATGATCGGGGTGACCGTCGGGCCGCCCTTCATCGCGGTCTTGCCCTTCTGCACCATTGTGTAGCCGTTCGACCCACCCTCGGACGAGCCGATCGCCTCGGTCAGGATGAGGTTCGGGAGGCGCTCCATGAGTGCCTCCTTGACCGACGGCGAGAACAGCGCGGCAGTGCTCGACAGGGCCGCCCACGACGACAGATCGAGCCCGGCGACGCCGGGATCGTCGAGGGCCTCGAGGAGCGGGCGCGCCATCGCGTCGCCCGTGATCATGATCGCGTGCACGCCTTCCTCGGCAATGAGCTCGTAGATCCTCCGCGGTTCGAACTGGGGGACGAGGACGATCTTGTTGCCGACGAAGCTGCCGCCCATCACACCCCACTGGGTGGCGCCGTGCATCAGCGGAGCGATGGGCATCATCACCGCCTGGGCCGGATTGGCGAGACCCTTCTCGGCCATCGCCTCGGGGCGGTCGATGCGCGTGTTCTGGACGGGGTCGATCCCGCCCCCCAACGCGAAGAACACGTCCTCGTGGCGCCAGACGACGCCCTTGGGCATCCCGGTCGTGCCCCCCGTATAGAGGATGTAGCGATCGTCGGGGGAGCGCGGCCCGAAGTCACGCTCGGGCGAGCCGCCCGCCATGGCGGCCTCGTAGTCGACCGAGCCCAGACCCTCGATGTCGGCGCCCGAGCCGTCCTCGATGACGATCGAGTGGGTGAGCAGCGGCAGGCGGTCGAGGACACCGCGCACGCGGGGCGCGTACTCTCGCTGGTACACCAGCGCCTTGAGGTCTGCGTTGTCGAAGAGGTACGCGAGCTCGTCCTCGACGTAGCGGTAGTTGATGTTCACCCACACCGCCCGCAGCTTGAACACGGCCCAGACGGTCTCGACCCACTCGACCGAGTTCTGGGCGTAGATCCCGACGTGATCGCCGGGGCCGACACCGTTCGTCGCGAGGTGATGCGCGAGCCGGTTCGCCCGCTCTTCCATCTCGGCGTAGGTGCGGCGCTTCCCGTCGCAGACGAGGTACTCGCGCTCCGCGAAGTGGTCCGCGGCGTTCTCGAACAGGTCGGCGAGGTTGAACTCCATCACCCTCAATGTAGGTGACGACCCGACACCCCGACAGGCGTACTGGCAGATGGGGATCAGCGCGTCAGGTCCGCCAGGAGGCGCATCGTCGCCTCGTCGCTCCCACCGATGAGCATCGTCGTGACCGGCGTCGCGCGCCACGCGTCGAGGCGCTCGGCGATGCGCTCCTTCGGCCCGACCAGCGAGATCTCGTCGGCGAACGCGTCGGGGACCGCCAGGATCGCCTCGTCGCGCTTGCCCTCGAAGAAGAGGTCCTGGATTCGATGCGCCTCTTCCTCGAAGCCCATCCGGGCCATCAGCTCGGTGTGGAAGTTCTTCGTCTTGGCGCCCATGCCGCCGATGTAGAACCCGAGCGTCGCCTTCACCGGCCACAGTGCCTCGCTCACGTCGTCGTTCACGTTCACGAACACGTTGACCGCGATCTCGAAGCCGGGCTTCACCCCGTCGAGGTTCGCCTCGTACACGTCGGTGCGGTACGGCGAGTAGTAGAGCGGCACCCAGCCGTCGGCGATCTCGGCGGCGAGCGCGACGTTCTTCGGGCCCTCGGCGCCCAGGAAGATCGGGATCTCGTTGCGCAAGGGATGGGTAATCATCTTCAACGGCTTCCCGAGGCCGAGCGCCCCCTCGCCGCGGTAGGGGAGGGGGTAGTGCTCGCCGTCGCTCGTCACCGGCTCGGCGCGGGCGATCGCGTCGCGCACGATCTGGATGTACTCGCGCGTGCGGGCGAGCGGCTTCGAGAAGGGGCGCCCGTACCAGCCTTCGACGACCTGGGGGCCGCTGACGCCGATCCCGAGGCACACGCGCCCTTCGGAGAGGCCGTCGAGCGTCATTGCGTGCATCGCCATCGCCGTCGGCGTGCGGGCGGAGATCTGTGCGATCCCGGTGCACAGCTTCACCTTCGAGGTCGCGGCCGCGACCGCGGCGAGCGGCGAGAAGGCATCCGAGCTCCACGACTCGCCGGTCCAGATCGAATCGAACCCGAGGTCCTCGGCCGACGTTGCGGCCGCGACGAGCTCGCGCGCCGGGCGCGGCAGCGCGGTCCAGTAGCCGAACTGCAGTCCCAGCTTCATGCGCAGGAGCATACGGGGCCGTGTGGCGCAGCCGGCTGGTGGGCTGGTTGACTGACGCCCTCGTAGAAGGGACGCCAGCAGCCCATGCCGTCAAGAGCCCCAGATCGAACGCCCGTCATCGTGGGCATCGGTGTGTCCGATTACCCCAAGGCGCCGCATCTCGACGGCGTGCAGCATCACGTGCTCGCCGCGCAGCGTGCCATCGCCGACTGCGGGATCGCGAAGGCCGAGATCGACGGGTACGTCAACGCGGGTGGCGGCGGCGGGATGATGGTCGACGACGCGGTCACCATGGCCGAGTACCTGCGTATCTCCCACCGCTACATCGACGGCACGATGACCGGCGGCTCGTCGTTCGAGTTCCACGTCCAGCATCTCGCGAGCGCGATCCGCGACGGCGCGTGCGACACCGCGCTTGTCACCTACGGCTCCGATCAGCTCTCCCGCATGGGTCGCCGCCTCGGCACCGGCGGGTTCCAGCGGGCCGGGCAACGTGTTGCCGGGCCGGTGCAGTACGAGGTGCCGTACGGCAACTCGCTCGTCGGCTCCTACGCCATGCACGCACAGCGCCACATGTACGAGTTCGGGACCACCTCGGAGCAGCTCGCCGAGATTGCCGTGGGGGTGCGCGAGTACGCGTCGCTCAATCCAAACGCGATCTACCGCGAGCCGATCACCGTTGACGATGTCGTGAGCAGCCGGATGGTCGCCGACCCGCTGCACAAGCTCGACTGCTGTGCGATCACCGACGGCGGTGGCGCGTTCATCATGACCACTGCGGAGCGCGCCAGGGATCTGGCGCAGCCGCCGGTGTACGTGCTCGGGGCGGCGGGCGCGCAGACGCACTGGAACGTCTCGCAGCAGCCCGACTTCACATCCTCGGCCGGTTCGCAGGCCGCTCCGATCGCCTTCGGTCAGGCCGGTCTCACGCATGACGACGTCGACATGCTCATGTTCTACGACTCGTTCACGATCACGTGCCTGATCCTGCTGGAGAGCCTCGGGTTCGTACCCAAGGGCGAAGGTGGGCCGTTCGTCGCCGAAGGCAATCTCAAGCGGGGCGGGCAGTGGCCGCTCAACACCGACGGCGGTGGCTTGTCGTCGTGCCATCCCGGCATGCGCGGCATCTTCTTGATCATCGAGGCGGCGCGCCAGCTCCGGGGCCAGGGCGGCGAGGCGCAGGTGCCCGATTGCAGCGTCGCCCTTGCCGCCGGGTCGGGCGGTTGGTTGAGCTGCATCGGTGTGGCGATCCTCGGGAAGGACGCACCGTCATGACGACCCACGAAGTACAAACGGGGGAGGAATGGACGAAGCCGCTGCCCAAGCCCGACTTCGTGAACGCGGAGTACTGGCAGGCCGCGGCCGACGGGCGGCTGCTCATCCAGGAGTGCCCGTCGTGCGGCCATCGCCAGTGGTACCCGCGGGCGTTGTGCACCGCCTGCGCGGCCGACACCGAGTGGCTCGAGTGCTCGGGGCGCGGCACCGTGCACACGTTCACCGTGATCCGCCAGTTCGGGATGAAGCCGTTCCGTGACGCACTGCCGTACGTGATCGCGATGATCGACCTCGAAGAGGGTCCCCGCATCATGGGCGACATCCCCGACGGTGACGTCGACGCGGTGACGATCGGCATGCCCGTCGAGGTGTTCTTCACCAAGGCGGCCGACGACATCGGCATCCCCCGGTGGCGCCCCGCGACGGAGTAGCCCCGAACCCGGGCTAGCGTGATCCATCTACCCAAGTCGTGATCTATCTACCCGAGTGTCGTTCGCCTCGACAGGAGCCTTGAGATGCGCAGGATCGCCCCACTGTTCGTGACCGCAGCACTCGTGCTCGGGGTCGGCGCTGTCGCCGCTCCCGTGGGTGCGAGCACCCCGGCCAAGACCTCGGCGTTCTGCAAGGCCCTCAAGAACTTCAACCTGCCCGACGTGACGGGTCAAAACGTGTCAGAGGAGACTGCGGCCAAGGCGGCGAAGCAGCTACGCAAGCTCTCGCGCAAGGCAACCGGCAAGCTGCGGCAGGCGCTCAAGACGCTGGCGTCGGGTCTCGAGGATGTCGCGGACGGCGGCAAGCCCGAGGATCTGCTCACGGGTGACTACATCAAGGCCGCCGGCACGTTCTCACTCGCTGCGGTGAAGTGCTTGGCCGGAGGGATCGAGCTGCCGAGCAACTGAGCGCGCCCCTGCCGGTCAGCGAGGCCGGTGCCCGTCCTTGGGGGCGATGAAGACGATGGATGCTTCGGCGAGGCGCTCGCCGTCACAGGCCGATGTGCCCCACACGTAGATCTTGCGTCCGTCGACGCGGTCGACGCCGGCCTCGTAGTCGATGCGCCGGTTCAGCGGGGTGGGGCGCAGCATCTTCACGGTGAGGGTGCCGGTGAAGCCGGCCAGGCCCGAGATCGTCTGGGCGGTGCCGAGCAGGTCGTCGAACGCCGCCGCGACGAAGCCGCCGTGCACGTGGCCCATCGGCCCCTCGTAGGCGGGTGAGTACACCGCCCAGCCGGTCGCGTGGTCGTCGTGCAGCTGCCACTGCAGCGGCGCGGCCAACGGGTTCGACCTCCCGGCGATTCCGCTGCGTTCGAGCAGCGCACCGTCGTCCCCACCGACCGCGCCGAGGCCGCCCTTGGCGTGGAGGCTCGGGAGCGGCTCGAGCTCGTCGGCGACGTGGCGAACCGCGGCGCTGACGGCGTTCACGGCGTCGAGATCGACATCGGCGACATCAAGATGCGCCGTCAGCTCGATCAGTCGCTTCACCTCGCGCACCAGCGCATGCTTCGCGGCCCGGGGTGCATCTTCGACCGGGTCGGTCGCGTCGTACGTCGAGCGGGCATCGGGTGGCAGCGGCACGGCGCGAGAGCCTAGGTTCCGGTCGCGAGCGGCTCAGGAACGCAGCCAGGTCTCGCGTGCGAGCACCCGCCAGCCGGCGCCGCGATCGAGGAAGGCGCGCACGTCCTCGGCGACGATCTGGCGGCCCTCGTCGGAGTCATAGAAGCGGTCGCGCAGGTCGGCGATGCTCCGGAAGTGCAGCTCGGCGATGCCGTCGACCGCGGGCGCGTCGGGGGTGATGGGCTCCACCACCACGTTCTGCACGTACCGCCAGAGCCCAGGGTGGTGCACCCGCGCGATCGGCCAGTGCACGTCGCTCCAGTGCCGAGCCATCTCGCTGCGGCTCAGGCCGGGTGCGGCCCGCACGAACGAGATGCGGCGAACCCCCGGGGACTCGATGCCGTCGGGCCAGTCCTTGTTGTAGTCGACGCGGACGTGCTCCTCGACGAGGTAGGCATCGACGTGCGCGTCGGGGAACCACCGTTGCGGCGCCGCCGGATCGGGTGGGCCATCGAGCCAGGCCATCGCGACGGCCGTGACGTCGTCGGGGTGCTCGGCCGGCTCGTCGGCGCAGGGCGGATGGATCGCGAACGCCTCGAGGCCGGGCTCGTCGGGGAGGGTGAACTCGGGCGTGCCATCGGCAGGAAGGGGACCGCGCACGACGCACACGGTCTTGGTCGAGTTGGCCCGCGCTTCGCTCATCCGAGAGTCGTCGGGATGTTCACGGCGC
>JALHSW010000496.1 GCA_022865365.1 Acidimicrobiia bacterium
CGACGTACATCCGCAGCGGTCGGGCGTCGTGAGACCCGCTGGTGTCGATCTGTACGAGCGCGTCGAGTTGGGAAAGGACCTGACCGAGTCCCTGAAGCGTGGCGTAGGGCCACTGAGACACCAGGATGGGCTCGGCGTCGTAGGCGAGCGTCGAGGGCAGCCCGAAGTCGAAGATCACCGCTTCAGCGCGGCGGACCACGTCGGCCACGTTGGTGACGAGTACGCCGGGGACGGCACCGAAGTCGTGGAGACTCCCGTCCGCGACGAGGAGCGGCGTACTGAACGCGAGCTCGGTCAGGAGCCGGGCGAGCGGCTCGACGAGCTCGGGATTCTCGCCCACATAGGCGACCGGCTGCGACCGAGAGAGCGTCGCGAGCGCGCGCGCGACGAACGGGAGGACGTGCTCGGCGGGATAGCAGAAGAGCGCGAATGCCGTGCGCCCGTCGACCGTCGGAGGCGCACCGGAGTGCTCGGGAAGAACGGTACGGAGGGCTTCGGGGAGCGCGGCGGCAACCGATGCGCGGAGATCGACCTCCTCGAGCGCGACGTCGGCGAGCCCCCATGTTTCGGCCTGCTCGGGGAGATCGGGCCGATCGACGGAGTGGCTGAAGCGCTCGAGGTCGTTCGAAACGCGTTCCCGCGAGTGGAAGACGCCGGGAACCCGGGTGTGGTCGCAATGGTAGCCACGGAGCTCGTGGCGCAGATCGTTCGGCGCGCCGTACCCGAGCCAGTGGCGCTTGCAGAGGTTCGAGTCGACGTGCCAGCCGAGGAGCATCTCCTCGTCGAACCCGCGCATCTCGAGGAGTCGATCCCGGAGCACGAGCTGGAAGTCGCCCGGCGCGTCGAACAACATCCACGGATACGACGTCACCACCTCGTCGAGGTGCAGCGACGTGCCCCAGTCGGCCGCCCGCTCGAGGGCCTCGGCAGGGTCTTTGCGATCGAGGGACTCCCACAAGGCTTCGGGGAGGTTGAATCGGGGAAGCGCGTAGTACCCGTCGTCGAGGCTGCCGACGATGTCGGAGAGGCTCCGGCTCTGCGTGGGAACGAACAGCATGTCGGTGTTCGTCGAGAGGATCCAGCGGTTCGCCGGGTTGGTCCGGCGCAGCCCAGCGTTCCGGGCGATGGGCTCGAGTGCCGGCAAGTGGGTCCGCGCCGCGAAGCGCTCCGCGTGGATCGAGGCCGGCACGCGGATGACACGCATACGCCGAATGGCTTCGTCGGTCAGCGTGTCGCGGATCGCCTCGATGAACGTCGGCATCTCCGGCGGCGTGTTGTAGTCGACGAAGACGATCTCGTCGTCATCATCGTCGAGCACCTGCGCGAGGCAGTTGAAGCTCAGCGCGGCGCGCTTGTGGAGGTTGTAGCCGTGGCTGTCGTTGCGCCCGTAGACGATGATGGAGAGCACGACGGCGATCTCAGGCCTGCCGCGCCATCTCGTCGTATATCCACCGGTAGGTGCGCTCCATCCCGGTCGCCAACGAGGTGGAAGGTTCCCAGCCCAGCCGTTCCTGCACGAGCGTGTTGTCGGAGTTGCGGCCCCGGACACCGAGGGGGGCGTCGAGCTTGTACTCCCGCTCGAGCTGCACTCCCGCGGCCGCCTCGACGATGTCGACCAGCTCGTTGACCGTCACCAGCTCCGAGGAGCCGACGTTGATCGGCTCCTCGACGTCGCTGCGCATCAGGCGCTGCGTGCCCTCGAGGCAGTCGTCGATGAACGTGAAGCTGCGCGTCTGCTTGCCGTCACCCCAGATCTCGATCTCGTGGTTGCCGCTGAGCACCGCTGCCGCGACCTTGCGAGAGATCGCCGCCGGCGCCTTCTCGCGCCCGCCGTCGTAGGCGCCGTACGGCCCGTACACGTTGTGGTACCGGGCGATCCGCGTGGTGAGGCCGAAGTCCTCGGTGAAGTGGCGGCACAGTCGCTCGATGAACAGCTTCTCCCAGCCATAGCCGTCCTCGGGCATCGCCGGATAGGCGTCGGCCTCGCGCAGAGGCTCCACGTCTGGCGACTCCTGCTTGGCGGCTGCGTACACGCACGCCGAGGAGGAGAAGAAGAACCGTTCCACGCCCTCGTCGCGTGCCGCGACCAGCAGGTGGGTCCCGATGAGCACCGACAGCATGCACTCGGCCTTGTGCGACTCGATGAAGCCCATCCCCCCCATGTTGCAGGCGAGGTCGAAGACCCACTTCGTCCCGGCGACCGCGGTGCGGCAAGCGTCGGCGTCGCGCAGATCCAGCACGAGGTTCTCGGCATCGTCGAAGCGCTGGTGCCACTCGTCGAGCGGCTTGATGTCGACGACCCGCACGGCCGCGCCCGCCTCGACGAGCGAGCGGGCCAGCCAGCCTCCGATGAACCCGCCGCCTCCGGCGACGACGACCAAGCCCTCGGGTTCCATTGCCATGATCCTAGTTTTCTGCCCGCGCGTGGCCTACGAGCGGGCCGACACCGCCGGGCGAGGCTGGTCCTTCGGGTCGGTGCCGCGGCCGGGGTGCACGACCCGGACTCCCGGCGTCGCCTCGGGGAAGAGCCGCCAGCAGTCGATCACGACGGGGTTCCGGCCCGCGCTGCGGGCGAGCTCGGGCAGGGCGGCGAACTCCGGCGACGGGGTGGTCACGACGACCGCGTCGGCAGCGTCGACGCAGTCCTCGATCCGTCGCGTGATCTCGAACGCGGGGAGCTCGGGCACGGCGTCCACTCCGACCATCGGATCGAAGCCGAGGACTCGGTGACCGCCGTCGATGAGGCGCGCCGCGAGCGTGAGCGCCGGGCTCTCGTCGAGGACGTTGGTCTGCGGCTTGTACGCAAGGCCGAGGATGGCGACCGTCCCACCCGGCGGGCAGTCGCGCTCGACGATGTGGGCCAGCCGGTCGGCCTGGCGGCGGTTCACGCGGTCGGTCGCCTCGGCGAGGGTGGCCTCCACCCCGACGTCGCTCGCGGCCCGGGCCAGGGCGACGTTGTCGCGTGGGAAGCACGGGCCGCCGTAGGCGGTCGCGCCGCGCAGGTACGCGTGGCCGATTCGGTGATCGTCGCCGACCGCTTCGGTGACCGCGGCGACGTCCGCGCCCGGGGTGCGCTCGCACAGCTCCCCGAGCATGTTCGCGAACGAGATCTTGGTGGTGACGAACGTGTTGATGGCAATCTTGGCGATTTCGGCGTTCGCCCAGTTCATGTGGCGCACTGCGGGGTCTGTCTCGAAGATCCGCCGGTGGACGCCCTCGACGAGGTCGCCGGCGCGAGAATCTGACTCACCGATGAGCACGAGGTCGGGCCGGGTGAGGTTCTGGATCACGCTCCCGAGCGCGATGAAGGTCGGGTTGTAGCAGAAACCGAGGTTCGCGCCCATCGCCCGTCCCGACGCGCCGATCAGCGTGGGAGCGAGCTCGGTGTCCATCGCGCCGGGCATCACGGTGGAGGTGATCGATACGACGTGGTACCGGTCGGTCGTCGCGAGCGCCTGGCCGATGCCGTCGAGCGCCCGGGCCACGTAGGCGTTGACGAAGCGGCCCGACTCGTCGCTCGGGGTCGGGACGATCACGAACGACAGGTCGGCGGAGTGAACGGCCTCGGCGGCGTTGGTGGTGGCGCGCAACCGGTCGCCGGCGCGGGTCATCGCGTCTTGGAGACCGGGCTCCTGAATCGGCGCTTCACCCCGGTTGATCGCGTCAACGACCCGCGAGTCGACGTCGACCCCGACGACGGGCAGGCCGGCCGCGCCGAGCACGGCCGCGAAGGACGCCCCGAGCTTGCCCAGCCCGAAGACGGCGCAGGTCACCGAGGTTTCGACTGCCAAGACGGCCCGCCTCTTCCGGGGAGATGTGAGGACGGGGAGAATGGTACCGATCGGCCGGCGGATGCCCAAGTTGGACGGGTCCGAACGGCGGCGGCCCGTGTCAGACTCGCCGTCATGACCGTGTTGGTTGCGCCACCGGTTGTGTTTCGCGAGTTTTCAAGGACCGTGGTTGCACGGTCGTCGGAGTCGAGCTCGATTCGGAGATGGCGGCCATCGCGGAGAATCGTCGATCACTTGGTACAAATCGATCTCGATGTGAGCCGTCTGGACGTCGAACTCGGCGGCGAGACATTCGAGGCGGCTCTGTTCGGCGACGTTCTGGAGCATCTTCGCGATCCGCTCGGCGTGCTCCGTGCCACGCGTCGGCTGCTCGAGCCTCAGGGAGTGCTCGTGGTCTCGGTCCCGAACGTCGGACACGTTGACATGCGGCTCGCCCTCTTGCATGGAGAGTTCGACTACCGACCGTGGGGACTCCTCGATCGCACCCATCTACGGTTCTTCACACTGAGCAGTCTCGAGTCCATGCTGAACGACGCTGGATTTGTCACGATCGAAGTCCATCGCCGGCGCATGAGCCGGCACTCGTGGCCGACGTTCTCCGCGATCCGGAGGCCAACGTGTACCAGTACGCCGTCAGCGCTGTTCTCGACGATGGTGACGCGCGCGTACGGCAACTCGCTGGCCGCTTCCGGAGCATCGAGGACGCACTCGAGGCGACCCGGATCGAGCGTGCCGTTGCAGTTGCAGAGGCTGACGAACAAGCACGCGTCGTGGCCGAAGCGCATAGAGAGCGGTCTGCCTGCGGTCGCAGCAGCTCGAAGTTGCACTTGACCGAGCCGCGCAGGCCGAATCCGAGCTCGACGCACTCCGGCGAACCAGGCTCTTCCGTTGGTCTCGCCCGGCCAGAGGTTTCTATGCGAGGGTTTGGCGTCCGCGAGGTGACGCGCCGAGGGTCGCTCATCGATGATGCCCGATCCGGGCCGCGGCCTACATCCCGTGGGCCGGTTTCCGGGCCGAGAGTTGGTCGGGTCTCGGGGACCGTTCGGGCATCTCGGCGGCGAACACCTCAGTTGATTCGGTGTCGATCCACACCTGGAGCCCCAGCCTCGCCAAACGTCGAACGGCATCGAGAGCACCGCCAGCGCGGATCGCGTCGAGCGGCTCGCTAGCATCAGACGCAGACAGGGCCACCGTGTTGCTGATTCGCTTGAACGCGCAAGGTTCACGCTGAGGGTCACGCGGTGGCCGATCCCAACGGTGGACCCCCGGGACTGCCACCTCTCGAAGGGACGTCAACCGCCCACACGCCAGCGGATCCGTGGCTAGAACTCGTTAGGGGACAAGGACGGCACGAATGCCACGAACGATCCGGCGCTTCGGTGATCGGTACACGGCTATTGCCAGTTACGTCCTCGC
>JALHSW010000497.1 GCA_022865365.1 Acidimicrobiia bacterium
CCATCGTCAACGGCCTGATCGACGAGCTGATCGACGAGTTCGCCGACCAGGGGCGCGCGGATCTCGTGAGCGGCCTGTTCTTCCCGTTCCCGGTCACGGTCATCGCCGGGATGCTCGGCCTGCCGAACGAGGACCTCCCCGAGTTCCACCGCAAGGCCGTCGAGCTCATCACGATCATGACCGACATCGAGACCGGCCTGAACGCGTCGATCTGGCTCCACGCCTACTTCTCGGGTGTCATCGCCGAGCGCCGGGCCGATCCCCGCGACGACGTCATCAGCGTGTTGACCCAGGTCGAGCTCGACGGGCAGCGCCTCGACGACGAGGAGATCATCGCGTTCCTCCGCCTGCTGCTCCCGGCGGGGGCGGAGACGACGTACCGGTCGTCGAGCAACCTGATGTTCGGGTTGCTCTCGAACCCCGATCAGCTCGATGCGCTGCGGGCGGACCGGGGATTGATGGCGCAGGCGATCGAGGAAGGCATCCGGTGGGAGCCGCCGCTCACCGGTATCGGTCGCACTGCGATGCGCGACGTCGACGTCGAGGGAGTGCTGATCCCGGTCGGCTCTCCGGTCGCGGTCGAGATGGGGAGCGCGAACCGCGACCCGGCGCGCTGGGACCGCCCCGACGAGTTCGACATCCATCGCGAGCCCCAGCAGCACATGGGCTTCGCGTTCGGCGTCCACATGTGCCTGGGCATCCACCTGGCGCGAATGGAGACGACCGTGGCGATCAACGCGGTGCTCGACCGGCTGCCCGACGTCCGGCTCGATCCGTCGGCCGACGACGTGCACATCGCCGGCTTGATGTTCCGCGCGCCGCCGGCACTCCCCGTGATCTTCGGCGAGTCGTAGCTCCCAGAGGCGTTGGTCAGTCCTCGATCCCGTACAGGCGGTGGGGGTTGTCCCAGAGGATCGCCCGCTTCTCGGCGTCGCTCAGATCGCCCCGTGCCGCGAAGTCGCGGATGCCGTCGGGGAACGACCCTTCCGGGTGGGGGAAGTCCGACGCGGTCACGATGCAGCCGACACCGAGCGCATCCACGACGTGGCGCAGGTGCGGCTCCTCGACCTCGGCCGACACGAAGCACTGGCGACGGAACAGCTCGCCGGGGGATGCCGACAGCGAATCACAGTCGAGGCCTTCGTAGCGCTCGTAGAGCTCGTCGAGCCACCAGAGCCAGAACGGGAGCCACCCCGCGCCCGCCTCGAGCACCACGACCCGCAGGCCGGGGTGGCGGTCGCAGATGCCGCCGACGAGGAACGAGAACAAGGTGAGCTGGGCCTCGAGTGGGAACGCGGCGGCGATGCGGGGGAGCGCCCAGTCGCCGAAGCGGTCGGCGCCGATCTGGCCGAGGCCGGTGCCCGCGACGTTGTGCAGTGAGAGCGGCGTACCGAGCTCGGCGAGCGTCGCCCAGAGCGGGTCGTAGTACGTGCGCTCAAGCGTGACGCCGGGCAGCGGTGGTTCGGGGAGCACGAAGAACGCGCGTACGCCGAGCTCGTCGACGCAGCGCCGCGCCTCGACGATCGCCGCGTCGACGTCGTTGAGCGCGAGCTGTCCGACCGCGGAGAGTCGGTCGGGGACGTGCGCGACGAAGGTCGCGGCCCAATCGTTGTAGGCGCGCACGATCGCCGCCGCGAGATGCGGGTCGAGGCCCCATGCGGCCACTTGCATCAACCCGCGGCTCGGGTAGAGCGCCATGCGGTCGATGCCCTGGTCGTCCATGGCGAGGACGTACGCCTCGGGGTCCCAGCCCCGCTCGTCGTAGCGCCGGTAGGTGGTCGCCCACTCCTCGTTGAGGGTCGCGAGCCCACCGGCTCGGCTTCGCCATCGCACCGTGGGCGCACGCCGGTCGCCGTCGACGACCGTGGCGCCGCGATCGGTCGACCCGACCGGCTCGCGGCCCGCGAACGCAGGCTCGATGTGCTCGGCCCAGAGATCGGGCGGCTCCATGAAGTGCGAGTCGGCGTCGAACACCGGCATCTGCTGCATCTTGGCGAGCCAGCCTGCTAGCGCCGGCGTCGCCGGAGCAGCGTTCGGAGCGTGAGCAGGCCCACGACCGCGACTGCCCCGGCGATCGCGATCTGGCGGTTGCGGTCGATGGCCGGTTCCCAACGGACGTCGTTTCCGCGCACGACGAACGCGCCGACCGGGCGCGCGTCCATCCCGACGCCGAAGCCCTGGCCGCTTCCGTTCTGGTCGCCGTCGACGCCCTCACCGCCGCCGCCCCCGCCTCCGCCGCGCACCGAGGCGGCCGGTATCACGAGCACGCCGTCGCGCTCGATGGGGTCGCCGTAGACGCGCGCGACGGTCATCGCGTCGCGTGCTCCTTCGATGGTCGTGTGCAGTCGCTCGAGGTCCATGGCTTGCTTCCTGCCTTTCGGGAGCCGATCAGGTGCCGGGAGAGCCGGTGCCAGGACTGGTCGAGGCGCCGCCCTTGGCGCGGTACTGGTCCTGCCACTCCTTGGGCGGCGGGTCGGACCGCCGGGCTCCGGCACCGAACATCCGGGGGAGCTCGGTCACGAGGTCCTTGGCGCTCCAGCCCGCATCCGCGCGCATCGCGACATGGTCCACGACGAACGTCTGGACGTGCTCGATGATGCCGCCCCGCACCTGGGAGCACTGGCCGCTCAGCCAGCCGGCCGAGGGGGAGGCGAGATAGCAGATCATCTCGGCCACGTGGACCGGATCGGTCGGGTCGAAGTCGGTGTCGAGGAGCGCGGCGTTGCGGCCCATGCGCCAGCCGATGTCGGCCAGGCGGGTCGCGGCGGACGGCATGATGCAGTTGGCGGTCACCCCGTAGGGGGCCATCTCGGTCGCGAGCGCCTCGGTGAACGCGAGGACTCCAGCTTTCGCGGCGACGTAGTTCGACTGTCCGGCCCCGCCGTAGAGCAGGAGCCCGGTCGCGGTGTTCACGACCCGGCCGCCCGCGCGCCGCCCCGCCTTGGCCTCACTGCGCCACCAGCGACACGCCGGGGCGCTGACTGCGAACGCGCCGCGCAGGTGGACCCGGATCACGTCGTCCCATTCCTCGGGGGACAGGTTGAACGCCATGCGGGGCCGCCCGAAGCCGGCGTTGTTCACCACGACGTCGATGCGGCCCCACGTGTCGAGCCCTCGCTGCACGACCGCCTCGCCGCCTTCGATGCTGGAGATGTCCGAGCGCTCGGCGACCGCCTCGCCGCCGGCCGCGAGGATCTCGGCCACCACCTCGTCGGCGGGCGTCTCACCGGTCTCGCTGCCGTCGGTCGCGACCCCGAGGTCGTTCACGACCACCTTTGCGCCATATGCCGCGAGGCGAAGCGCCTCGGCCCGCCCGATCCCACGTCCGCTGCCCGTGACCAGCGCGACCATTCCCTCGAGCTCAACCTGGCCCTCGAGCATGGCTCAGCCCGCTTCCAGGGCGGCGACCCGATCGCGCGCCTCGAAGCGGCCGAGCAGCTCGCCGCGGTTCGCGTCGGTCATCGCCTCGAGTGGTGCGGCCTTGGACGGGCGCCACCACAGCGGGTCGCTCACGTCCCACCGCTCGCGTCGGAGCAGTCGCTTGAGGATCTTCTGCGTCTCGGTCATCGGCAGCGCCGACGTGACCCGTACGTACCGGGGCGACCACTTCGTGCCGAGATCGGGCTGCTCGGACAGGAACTCGTCGAAGTCGGCCGGATCGAACTCGGCACTCGGGCGGAGCTCGAGCGCGGCCATGACCTGGTCGCCGACCTCCTCGTCGGGAACCGCGTACACCGCGGCAAGGACGATGTCGGGGTGGCGCGCCAGGATGCGTTCCACTGGGGCGGCGGCAAAGTTCTCACCGTCGACCCGCAGCCACTCGAAGTCGCGTCCGGCGAAGTAGAAGTAGCCGGCGTCGTCGCGGTAGCCGAGGTCGCCGGTCCAGTACCACCCGTCGCGCACCCGTTCCGCGTTCGCCTGCTCGTTCTTGTAGTAGCCCTCGAAGCCGGCGGCGCCCTTCTTGTTCACGATCTCGCCGATGCATTCGTCGGGATTCATGAGATGGCCGGCGTCGTCGAAGCGGGCGCGGGGGCGCTCCTCCCCGGTCTCTGCGTCCATGATCACCGTCCCCTCGGCTCCCACGCCGAGGGCGCCCTTGGGCATGTCGCGCGTGCGGTTGATGTTGGCGCCGCCCTCGGTGGAGCCGTAGCCGTCGATCACCGGACAGCCGAACCGCTCGGAGAACCGGGCGATGTCGAGGTCGGCTGCCTCGTTCCCGAACACGCGCGTGAGGGTGTTGTCGGCGTCGTCAGGCTGCTCCGGTGTGGCGAGGATGTAGGAGAGCGGCTTGCCGACGTAGTTGAAGTAGGTCGCGCCGTACTTCCGGACGTCGGGAAGGAAGCCCGATGCGGAGAAGCGCCGACGCATCGCCGCGGTCGCACCCGAGACGAGCCACGGCGCGAACGCAGTGATGATCGCGTTCGAGTGGAACAGCGGCATCACCTGGTACATCACGTCGTCGGGCGTAAAGCGCAACATCTCGACCAGCTTCGAGCTGGCGGCCTCGAGTCGACCCTGGGACAGGATGCAAGCTTTCGGTGCGCCGCTCGTACCTGACGTGAACAAGAGCAGGTACGTCGCGTGCTCGTCGATCTCGACCTCCGGGATCGATGCTCCGGCATGGGGCGCGAGCGTGGCGGCGAACTCCTCGGCCTCGACGTCGAGGATCGGCTCAGCGGCGTCTCCGACGTCGAGCCCGTCGAGGAGGTGGGCGTGTCGACCCTCGGTCACGATGAGCTGACAGTCGGTGTGGGTGACGTCACGGGCGAGCTCGGCACCGCGACGGGTCGGGTTGATCCCGACGACCACGGCGCCGATGAGCGCGGCGGCGCCGAGCCACATCGGGAACTCGGGGATGTTGTCGAACAGCACCCCGACGTGGGGCGGTGCGCTTGGATCGAGTGTCGCCTGGAGGTACGCGGCGCGTGTCGTGCACGCGTCGACGTACTCGGCCCAGGTCACGGTCTGATCCTCGAACCGGATCGCGATCCGGTCTCCGTCGGCGACTCGCGCCTTGACGTGCTCCGCGATCGTGGCCATGGCTAGTACGCAAGCCCCAGACCGGGCCGGGGCCAGTCGACGGCGACCAGGCGGCCACTCCCGGACAGCGTGACGAACGCGGTGCGGCGGTCCTCACCGCCGAAGGCAACGTTGGTGGTGAAGCGATCGGGGATCGGCACGTACTCGTGCCCGGACCCGTCGGCCTGGACGACGCAGAGGCCTTGTCCGATCGCAGCCACGACGACGGCCCCGTCGGCCTCGACCGCGAGCGAGTCGAAGTGTCCCTTCGTGGCCTCGACAACCGTCGCCATCGGGCTCGCGACCTGCCCCGGGCCGGTGACGTCCCACGCGAGCAGCCGGCCCGAGAAGCTCTCGGCGACGTAGACGCGATCGCCGGCCGGGGAGAGCCCGACCCCGTTCGGCCCGTAGAGTCCGCGCGCGGCTTGCACGATGTGGGAGCCGTCGGCCGTCGCGTAGTACAGCGAGCCGCGATCGGCCTCACGCGGCCGCGTCTTGCCAAAGTCGGTGAACCAGAACCCACCGTCGGCGTCGAACACGATGTCGTTCGGTCCCAGGAACGTGAGTCCGTCGCACTCCCGGTAGAGAACAGAGTGCTCACCGGTCGCGAGGTCGACCCGGTCGACCCAGCCTCCGGTGAAGTCGGGTGGCTGGTTGCTCATGGTGGAGAGCTCGAACGGGATCTCCATGTCACCCAGCTTGCTCCAGAGGAAGCCGCCGTTGTTGACGACGTACGCCGCACCGTCGGGGCCGATCGCGGCGCCATTGGGCCCTCCGCCCAGCTCGGCGACGACCTCCGGGGTGCCTCCGCCGGCCGGTACTCGCGTGAGTGTGGCCCGGCGGATCTCGACGACGAGGAACGATCCGTCGGCCAACACCACCGGGCCTTTCGGGAACGCGAGCCCGGTGGCCAGCTCTTCCACCTCGGGTGCGTCGGCCATGCCTCGTCCCCCTCCTGAGCGTGCCTTCCTCGTGAAGGCCGCTCAGTTTCTACCCCAGGGCGCCCAACCCGGGTACCGTCCGGCCCTCTACCGTTCTTGCGTCAGTAGTAGGCGCATTTCGCCTATTGCTGACGCAAGAAGCCAGGAAAGGAGGGGACGGGCATGGAATGGGTGATCGACGCCGACGCACACATCACCGAGCCCGGGGATCTCTGGTCGAGCCGGCTCCCGAGGAAGTTCGCCAACCAGGGGCCCCAGCTGCGGCGGACGGAGGACGGCCATGACCGCTGGCACCTCGGTGACGAGCCGGCGTTCGCGTCCGTCGGCCACACTGCGATCGCCGGTTGGCCCGAACCGTTCCCGTCGGCGCCGCGCAACATGGACGAGGTGCCCCCGGCCGCCTACGACGCCGATGCCCGCCTCGCCTACCTCGACGAGATCGGGGCCTGGGCCCAGGTCATGTACCCGAACGTCGGGGGCTTCGGGAGCCAGGGCTTCCTCAAGATGGGCGACGCCGAGCTCCAGCTCGCGTGCGTGCGTGCCTACAACGACTTCCTGACCGACTGGTGCTCGGCCGATGCCCGTCGCCTGCTGGCCGTCAGCGCCACTCCGTTCTGGGACGTCGATGCCGCGGTGGCCGAGGTCGCACGCTGTGCCGAGATGGTCCACCGAGGGGTGCTGTTCACGGGCGAGCCGGAGCGCTTCGGCCTCCCGTACATCGGCGACACGCACTGGGACCCGCTCTGGTCGGTCGCGCAGGAGGCCGGCCTGCCGATCAGCTTCCACATCGGCAGTGGCGAGTTCCTGGGCGACTTCACGCCGGCGCGCATCAAGGCGCACGGGATGGGAGCGGTGCACGTCTCGACGTCGGTGTCCCTGTTCCTCGGCAACGGGCACCAGATCGTCGAGCTGCTCACGTCGGGCCTGCTCGCCCGCTTCCCCGAGCTGAAGTTCGTCTCGGTGGAGAGCGGGATCGGCTTCCTGCCGTTCGTGCTCGAAGCGTGCGATTACGCGTACGGCCAGTCGTCCATGCGGAGGGAGCGCCCGAACGACGGCTTGCCGAGCGAGTACTTCCACCGCCAGGTGTACGGCTGCACGTTCTTCGAGGCCGAGGGGTTCGGACGTGTCGTGGAGGCCATCGGCTCGGACAACATCTTGTTCGAGACCGACTACCCGCATCCCATCTGCCTCTTCGGCAACGTGCGGGAGATGATCGACGCGACCTTTGCCGACCAGCCCGACGAGGTTCGCCGCAAGGTGCTGTGGGAGAACGCAGCGAGGCTGTACCGGGTGGAGGCACCCGTTCCCGCGTGAGCAGCTTGCTCGGGATCGGCAGACCGCTGATACGTTGCCGGGCGTGACCGAGCAGGTGAGCGTGACCCGGGAGATCGGTGCGCCCGCGGAGCGGGTGTGGGCGATGGTCTCTGACGTGACCCGAATGGGCGAATGGTCGCCCGAGAACGAGGGCGCGACGTGGCTGGGGGGAGCGACGGGCCCGCAGCCCGGTGCGAAGTTCCGCGGCACGAACCGCATCGGGAAGCGGAAGTGGAAGACGGTGGCGACGGTGGTCGATGCCGATCCCGGTCGCCGGTTCTCCTTCCGTGTGGCCACGATGGGTCTCAAGGTTGCCGAGTGGAGCTACGCGTTCGACCCGACCGCGACCGGGTGTCGGGTCACCGAGACCTGGATCGAGCAACGAGCCAGTCTCTTCAAGCCGCTGGCCCGGCTCGTGACCGGCGTCGCGGACCGTGCCTCGCACAACCGCGCGGGGATGGAGCAGACCCTCGAGCGCCTCGCAGCCGTTGCGGAGTCCAGTTCCGCTCCGACCTGACGAGAACAGGGGCGTCGCGATGGGTCAGGCGGTCGGTACCGTGGCGACGTTGTCGCGGTTTCCGGTCAAGTCCATGCAGGGTGAGAGGCTCGCGGCAGCTGAGTTGACGGGAAGCGGTCTCGTCGGCGACCGTGCGTACGCGCTCGTCGAGACCGAGACCGGCAAGGTGATGAGTGGCAAGAACCCGCGTCTCGGGACGCAGCTGTTGGCGTGTCGGGCCGCGTTCGTCGAGGCGCCGGGATCGGGCGATGCCCTATCTCCGGTACGTATCACGCTGCCCGACGGCACGGCGGTGACCAGCGACGCGCACGATGCCGACGCCACCCTCTCGGGCTTCCTCGGACGCGAGGTCACGCTGCAGCTGGCCGCTCCCGAGGGCTTCACGATCGATCAGTACCACCCCGACGTCGAGGGTCTGGATCCCGAGGGGCATCGCGACACCGTCACCGAGTCGAAGCTGGGGGCGGCGTTGTTCGCCCAAGCCGGGATCCCCTCGCCGGTCCCGGCTGATTCGTTCCTCGACGCCTTTCCCGTATCGGTGCTGACGACCTCGACCCTCGAGCAGCTCCAGGCACTTCGTCCCGAGAGTCGTTTCGACGAACGCCGCTTTCGCATGAACGTCGTCGTGGACACCCCTGAGGGCGGGTTCGTCGAGAATGGGTGGACCGGCCGCTCGCTGCTGATCGGTGACACCGTCCGGCTCACGGTCTTTCTCTCCGACCCTCGCTGCGTCATGACCACACTCGCCCAAGACGATCTCCCCAAGGAGACCGAGATCCTGCGGACACTCGTCCGACACAACCGGGTCGACGTGGCCGGGAGCGCCTTCCCCTGTGCCGGCGTGTACGCCGTCGTCGAAGCCGCCGGGACGATCCGAGCAGGCGACCACGTGTCACTTGTATAGACGTTGCTGCACCCGCAACGAGCCGACGGGCCAGCAGTCGTTGGCTGACGCGACTCCCTACCCCAAGGCTTGGGTTGCCGCCTCTGGGTTGTGGTACTCGCGCCAGAACGTGATGTGCCCGGCGTCGTCGACGCGGAAGATGCCGACGTAGCGGTTGAGGTACCGGTTGCCGTTGTGCTTCACCACGGCGTCGCTGGCGTACTCCGCGACCACGACGCCAGGTTCGACGCCCGGGTAGACCGTCGTGACGTTGATCGAGAACGGCTCGAACATCCCGCCGATCACGCTGCCGACGAGCTCGCGTACCGCCGTACGACCCTGCGTGGGCATGGGGAGGAACTCCGGCGCATACGCAAGATCGAACTCGACGTCGTCGGCAAGCAACTCGGCCATGGCGTCGAACTCGCGCGTCGAGAGTCGTTCGAAGAGCGAGCGCACCACCGCTTCACTCTGTGCGCGCCGTGCTGGGTCAGCTTCGTGCGATGTCACCGAGCACCTCCAAGGCTTCGTCGAGGTTCCGTTCCGATTCCGGGCCGCAGCCGTAGGGAGACAGCACCACCTCGTCGGCCCCCGCCTCGAAGTACTCGCGCACCCGCGCCGCGATCGCGTCGCGGTCACCGTACGGGACGACGGCGTCGGTGCAGGCGTCGGTCCACCCGTCGGTCGAGATGGTTGCGGCGTCGGTGCCCAGCACGCGTCCCAGCACATCGGCGTATGCGGGCATATGGACGTAGATGCCGAGGTCTCGCTTCGCCGCTTCCCGGGCGGCGGCGGGATCATCGGTCACGTAGCAGGGGATCTCCGCGATCACCGGAGGCGCGCCGCGCTCGGCGCGGCCCGCACCGTCGCGGACGTTGGGGACGACGACGTCGGCGATCCAGGCCGGCGGTGCGAGCCAGGGGAGTGCCCCGTCCGCGTGAGCTCCCGCGACGCGCGCGAGCTGCGGGTGGAGCACGCCGAGCATCACCGGTGGGGGCGCAGGCATCTCGACGTCGAGGAACGCCGTGACCCGGAAGCGGTCACCGCGAAACGCGACCTTCCCTTCGTGCAGGAGCGCCTGCACGATCTGGAGCCATTCGCGGACGTGCCCCACGGGTCGGTCGTAGTCGATGCCGTACATGCCCATCACGGGGGGATGCGATGGACCGACACCGAAGCGGAAGCGACCGTCGCACGCGGCATTCGCCGTCGCCGCCTGCTGCGCCGCGACGACCGGGTGGCGCGGCCAGGTGGGGACGACGGCAGTGCCGAGGAGCAATCGCTCGGTGTGTGAGCCGGCGAGCGCGAGGGCCATGACCGGGTCGAATCCAAAGGCCGACCCGAGGAACATCGCGTGGAACCCAAGTTCTTCCGCTCGGGCCGCGAGGTCGGCGACGGCCGCGACGGACCGCGTCTCGGGGAAGAGGACCGACAGCTTCACAGGGCGTCGTAGAGCGCGTCGAGGATCGGGAACCAGCGCCGGTCGTCTCGCCGCTCGCGCCACTCCATGCGGTTCATCGCGTACCCGAACGCCACACCGGCGTCGGGGTCGAGAAACCCGAGCGAGCCACCCGAGCCGTTGTGCCCGAACGAGCGGGCGCCGGGTCCGAACGAGAACTCGCCCTCGGGCATGGTGATCTCGAAGCCGAGGCCGAAGCGCGTCGGCAGCCCCATCACCAGGTCCGGACCATCCACGTGCGTTCGCCCTGCCTCGGTGACGAGATCGCCCGACATCACTTCGCCACGACCGAGCGCGCCATAGACGCGGGCGAGGGCACGAGCATTCGCGTGCGCGTTGGCCGCCGGGATCTCTGCAGCACGAAAGGCGCGGGTGTTGGTGTGGTCGATGAGGTTGCAGTCGGGCGGGTTCGCGAACGACTTCGGGCCGAGGTCGTCCGGCCCCCAGTGCGAGAAGAACGTCGGCGCGTCGGGGTCGAGCTCGATCGACATGTCGGCCGTGCGCGCGTCTTCGGATGCGGGGAGCCCGAGAAAGCAGTCGATACCGAGCGGCGTGATGATGTCGTCCGCGAGCACACGACCGATCGTGCGACCGTCGACCCGACGCACGACTTCGCCGACGAGATGTCCGAACGTCACCCCGTGGTACCCGTGGCCGGTGCCGGGCTCCCACCACGGCTCCTGGTCGGCGAGTGCTTCCACCATCGCGTCCCAGTCGGAGAGCGAGCCGAACGGCATCGGTCGCGAGATGGCCGAGAGTCCGGCCTCGTGGGTGAGCAGGTACCGGACCGGGAGCGCCTCCTTGCCCGCGGCCGCGAACTCGGGCCAGTAGCGGGCGACCGGGTCGTCGAGATCGACCCGACCGGCGTCGACCAGCCGGAGCAGCACCATCGCGGCCAGCCCCTTGGTGCAGGAAAAGACGCACGCGATGGTGTCTCGTTCCCACGGCCGCGTCCGGGCGGCGTCGGCCCATCCGCCCCACAGGTCGACGACGAGTCGCCCGTCGACCTCGACCGCGAGCGATGCCCCCACCTCGAGCCCGTCCGCGAACCCGGCGGAGAAGGCCTCCCGGACTGCCGCGAACCGGGGGTCGCAGTCGCCATCCACGCCGGTCATCGCCAGCAATCTGGCAGTTGCGGTCGCTGCCCGCAAGGTGGTCGGATGGACCCCCATGTCAAGGTACGGGAGCACCTCGTCCGGCGATCTCTTCTCGGAAGTCGCGAGCATCGACTACCCGATCCTCGACGCCGATGCGCACGTCAACGAGCCGCCGGACACCTGGCAGGACCGGGTCCCCGCGAAGTGGCGCGAGCGGGCGCCCAAGGTCGTGAAGAGCGACCGCGGCGACATGTGGAGCTTCGATGACGGCAAGACCATGCGGGCGGTCGGCCTCACCGCGACCGCCGGGCTCTCGTACCCGCAGTTCGCGCCGTCCGGCTTCGCCTACGAGTCGATCCGCCCCGGTTCCTTCGACACCAAGGCGCGCCTGGCCGACATGGACGCCGACGGGATCTGGCTCCAGGTGCTGTACCCCAGCGTCACGCTCGCCGGGGCCAAGGTCTACGGCTCCGAACCCGAGCTGCAGCGCGCGTGCGTGCGGGCGTACAACGACTGGATCTCGGAGTTCTGCGAAGGTTCCGACGGTCGGCTCGTTCCCCAGGCGATCCTCTCGACGACCGGCGTCGACGACGCGATCAGCGAGACGGAGCGCGCGCTCGCGCTCGGGCATCGGGGGGTGGTCATCTCGTCGTTCCCGAACGGCACCCTCGACGCAGCCCCTGAGGACGACCGGTTCTGGTCGTTCGCGCAGGAGGCGGACATCCCGGTTGCCGTGCACATCGGCAGCTTCCTCAAGGGCACCGCCGCGAACTCCCCCCCGCTCGACACGCTCGCCTTCATGGGTGTCGCCGGCGCGAGCAAGGCCGGGGCCTACACGATCCCGGTCGTCTGCGACCTGATCTTCTCGGGCATCTTCGAGCGCTTCCCTCGGCTCAAGCTGCTCCTCGTCGAGGCGAACATCGGATGGATCCCGACGGTCCTCGAGCAGGTCGACGACATGTACCTGCGGTACCGGTGGTTCACCAACGGGGTCGAGCACATGCCGACGATGCCGAGTCGCACCTTTCATCGCAACTTCTACGCGACGTTCATGGTGGACACCGTCGGCATCGAGCTGCGCCATCGCATGAACGTCGATCACCTCATGTGGTCGACCGACTACCCGCATACCGGGACGGACTGGCCGAACAACCGAGTGTCTATCGAGCGGAACTTCCGGGGCGTGGAGCGCGGCACCGTGAAGAAGATGCTCCACGACAACTGCCGCGCCCTCTACAAGCTCGATCATGTCCCCGAGACCCTCGATTGAGCAACGGTCGGGTCGAAGGAAAGGTCGCGCTCGTCACCGGCGCCGCCCGGGGCCAAGGGGCTGCCGAAGCGCGCCTGCTGGTCGCCGAGGGCGCGAAGGTCGTGCTCGGCGACGTGCTCGATGACGAAGGCGGTACCGTCGCAGCCGAGCTCGGTGACGCGGCGATCTACCGGCACCTCGACGTCACGAGCGAAGCCGACTGGACCTCGGCAGTGGAGACGGCGGTCGGTCGGTTCGGCGGGCTCCATATCCTGGTGAGCAACGCCGGGATCTCCCCGAGGCCGCGCTCGATCGTCGACACGCGTCCCGACCAATACCGCAAGGTGATCGAGATCAACCAGGTGGGCATGTTCCTGGGGATCCACTTCGCCGCACCCGCGATCGCGGAATCCGGCGGCGGCTCGATCGTGATCATCTCCTCGGTCAACGGCTTCGTCGGGGCGGGCGGAATCGCCGGCTACGTCTCGAGCAAGTTCGCGATCCGGGGCCTCGCGAAGGTCGCGGCGCTCGAGCTCGGCCGTCAGGGGATCCGGGTGAACTCGGTGCACCCCGGCCCGATCGACACGCCGATGGTCCAGCCCGAGTCGTGGGGTGGCTACGACATGCGTCCCGCGCTCGCCGCGACCAGCCCGCTCGGGCGGATCGGGACACCCGATGAGGTCGCGGAGCTGGTGTGCTGGCTGGCCTCCGATGCCAGCGCGTACTGCACCGGCTCGGAGTTCGTCATCGACGGTGGCTTCCTCGCCGGGCCGTTCAACGCCCTGGGAACCGACGCCTGATGGCGGCATGGTGACGGGTTCCGAGCTGCGGTGGGACGACCGGGTCGTCGTGATCACCGGCGCCGGGCGCAACCTGGGTCGGGCGTATGCGATCTTGCTGGCGTCGCGCGGAGCGAAGGTCGTGGTGAACGACCTCGGAGTCGCGATCAGCGACACCGACGGCTCGGGTACCGCTCCTGTCGAGAACCCGGCCCATGCGGTGGTCGCCGAGATCGTTGCGGCCGGAGGCGAAGCGGTCGCCAACACCGACAGCGTCGCCACCGAGGCGGGCGGCGCGGCAATCATCGCGGCCGCGCTCGGTGCGTTCGGCCGGGTCGATGCACTCATCAACAACGCCGGCGTCGTCCGCCAGGCCCCGTTCGAGGACTACACCGACGAGCTGCTGTGGCCGGTGCTCGAGAGCCAGATCGGCGGCCACTTCCACGTGACCCGACCCGCGTGGCGGGTCATGTCGGCCCAGGGCTACGGACGCGTCCTCAACCTCTCGTCGGGCGCGGGGCTCTGGGGCGTGCCGACGATGACGGGTTACTCGGCGGCCAAGATGGCGATCGTCGGGCTCACGCGTGCTCTCGCGCAGGAAGGCGCAGCGCACGGCATCACCGTGAACGTGATCGCGCCCTGCGCCAAGACACGCCCGGGTGGCTTCGGCCCGATCCCGGAGTCGCCCGAGCTGTTCGCGTGGCTCTCGCTCGACGTGGTCGCTCCCGTTGCAACCTGGCTCGTCCATGAGGAGTGCACCGTGTCGGGGGAGTGCTTCACCGTGGGCGGCGGCTACGTCGGCCGCGTCAGCATCGCCGTCAACGAGGGCCGGCGCTGGGATCGTCCGCTCACCCCCGAAGCCGTTCGCGACGGCTGGGGCACGGTGATGGCCGACGGCCCGTGGGTGGGTCTGACGGCGGGAAGCGGCGACCTCGACCGCGTCCTCGACGGCTTCCGCCCGTGACGGAACCATCGTCGCCGGGAACGCCGCGCAACTCCCTCAGCGTCCTCCGTTACCGCGACTACGCGATCTTCTGGGGTGCGGCGCTCGTCTCGAACACTGGCTCGTGGATGCAGTCGATCGCTGCGCCGTTCGTGATCTACCAGCTCACGCGGTCGACGACATGGCTGGGTGTCGCGGCGTTCATGGCGTTCTTCCCTGCGCTGTTGATGGGGCCGCTCGCGGGGTCGCTCGCGGATCGCTATCCCCGCAAGACCATCCTGCTCTACACCCAGAGCGCGATGATGCTGGCCGCGTTCGCTCTCTGGGGTGCGTGGGTCGCCGGAGTAGCGACGCCCGCGGTGATCGTCGCCTTGCTCTCGCTCTCGGGGATCGCGTCGGGGCTCAACATCACCGCGTGGCAGTCATTCGTCCCCCAGCTGGTTCCGCGCACCGAGCTGCTCCATGCCGTGCGCGTCAACTCGATGCAGTTCGTCGCCGGGCGTGCGTTCGGTCCGGCGCTCGCCGGCTTGGTGCTGCAGGTGTACGGCGCCGGCACCGCGTTCCTGCTGAACGCCCTGTCGTTCCTGCTCGTACTCGCTGCACTCGTCGCGATCCACCCCCGTGAAGTGGCCGTCGACGCGCAGGCCGGGCGCGTTCGTGACCACTTCAAGGAGGCGGTCAGGTACGTCCGGGCTCGTCAGGCCGTCTACCTGCCCGTGCTCACCATCACCGCCGTCTCGTTCTTCGGCAGCAGCATGGTGCAGCTCGTTCCCGCGTTCGCCGAGGA
>JALHSW010000498.1 GCA_022865365.1 Acidimicrobiia bacterium
CCGCGACTCGATGTCGGCGTCGTCGGCAGTCAGCGGAGCGCTCGGCGCCAACCGCGTCACGAGGACCGCGGCCGACGGCCCGGCGACGCCGGCCACGACCACCTCCGGTGCAGGCACCCCGGCATCTCGCGCGGCATAGAGGCAGAGCGCCTCGTGCTCCACCTGCTGCAGCCTCGTGATCGTCAGGGTCGGACCGGAGTCCTTGTACGCCAAGAACCGCCACGCTTTCGCCAGCAGGCGCGTGTCAGCGGCGTCGCGGCCATAGACCCGCACCGGGAGGACCTCGCCGTTCGCGGCCTCGGCGATCATCATGGTGAAGCCGCGCTCCTGCGCCGGAGCCAGCTGCAACTGCTCGACGGGGAAGTTCAGCTCGGCCAGCGCTGCGGTCACCTGCGCGGTCGTCGGGCGCCCTGCCGGTGACCCGAGAGCGAGATGCAAGAACGCCGCGAGGCCCCAAGCGAGCACGAGCGCACCGAACACGTCGTTCGGACCCCCGACCCCGAGGGTCAGGGCACTCAGCGCCAACACGAAGAGCAGCGCCTGCCCCGTACGCCGGATCGGCCGAGTCAAGAACGGCGACGCGGCAAGGATCACCGCGGCGATCACCGCGAGATGTACCGCAGGGTACGAGTCCGGGTTCGTGCCTTCGAACACGCCCGAGAGCGCGCCACCGATGGTCTTGTGCGCCGTCAGCAGCCCGAGCAGACGCGCGAAGAACCACGCCAGCGCACCGGCTGCCCCCAACACGCAGGCGAGGCGATACCGTCGCGCCACGAGGCCGGCGGCGACGACCAGGCCGACCCCCCACAAGGTGCCGACCTGGAACAAGGCCTCGAGCAGCGGATGAACGTTGTCGGGCAAGCTCGTGAAGAACTGCTCGATCCGGCGCTCGACAACCGTCTCCGCCCCAACATGCAACGCGCTCGCGACAAGCAACAACGCGGCGATCGGGAACTTGACGAAGTCCGACGTCAGTCGCCGATACGGATGCTCATCGGCGTGACCGAACGCATCCCGCAACATTCGTCGACTCACTGGCGGATACTAGGCCGCTGTTGAACGAGGCGCTCTCGCGGGGGCGGTTGGGTTCGTAGGCTTGGTGTTGCGGGCCCGGGTGCCATGACCGAACCGAAGAGCCGGCTGTTGAGGGTGTGAGGACACCCAGAAAGAGAGGCCGGCTGTGAGCGCCCAAGCACCCATCAAGGTCAACGAGCGCACCAAGGACCGCGTCCGCTACCTCGCAGCCTTGACCGACGCGACACAAGCCGAGATCGTCGCCCGAGGCCCTCGCACGCGTCACCGGCAAGCAGGACCGTCGCAAACGCAGACCAGCACGACGACCTCGTACCACTCCACGTCGCCGGACGGCCAGTCGTTGCGTACCTCGAACACGGCCAGGGCGACGTGGCGCTCAAGAGACGCGAACAGCACGTCGCGACTCGCTCAGGCACGGGCGGGCGTCGCGAGTCTCCTACCTCTGACGTGCACCGATCTTCGTGTCGATCCAGTTCACGAGAGCATGGACCGCGAGGGCAAAGATTCCGTACATGATGATCGCAAACAGCATCGCGAAGTCCACGACTGAGCCGTTGTCATGCTGGACGGTCGGGAAGATGCCGCGGAACGGCGCGAGTACGCGGTCCGCACTGCGATAGACCCATTCCGTGAACTGCGCCGTCGTGCTGGCGTTGAAGAGTTGCATGACGAACGCGAGCGCGAGGATGACGACGGCGAAGACGAAGTACGCGTACACCAGCCACACGAGGACCTTGGCGAAGCGGAGCCCTTTGACCTCGGTGTCGTCCTTGCCCTGGGTGTCGTACTGGACCATCAGCCTGCCTTCCCGGTTCGTGGCGGTCGCTCGCGCCGATACGAACCCTAGCGGAGTCCCTCGCAAGAACTGTGGGAGCCGAACACTCGTGTCCGAGTTGTGCCGTGGATCAATCCGACGATGTCGGCGGGGTTCGAGTCCGAGCAGGACCAAGACCCAAGCGGTGCCAGTCGAGCGTCGCTGTCGGCCAGCACGCCAGGAAATTCATCCCTAGTGATGCTCCTATGTCGGGTGTGTCAGATTCCTTGTGTATCTGGCTTCGCAGGGGCGGTTGCGAGCCGAGCGAGTGGCTTGCTACCAGGGAGGCGGTCGAGCGCCGTCGTGACGACCCCGAGTTCAAGCAGCGCGTCTATCGCATCATCGAAGAGGACACGAAGCTGCTCGAGCGCCTGGCGAAGTGAGCGGGGACAACCCCGAGGCTGCACTGCGAAGGCCGAAGTTCGCCAGGAATCACCGATAAACCATACAACGGTGTCGGCTTTGATAGGTTTGTGGTGTTCTATGAGGAGCTTCCAGCGCCCGACCACACTCAACCCGGTTCCGGGCGCCATCGTCACGACGCTCAGGAGGATCGACCAAGCAGCCGGCGCCGAGGCGCAGTACGTCGACCAGCTCCCACAACTGCTCGACGCACTTCGCGCACAGGCCCGGATCGAGTCGATCACCGCCTCGAGCGCGATCGAGGGCGTGGTCGTCGAGGAGGCTCGGGTCCCCAGGCTCGTCTCCCCCGACGCAGGCCGCTTCCGGAACCGGAGCGAAGCCGAGTTCGCCGGCTACCGGGCCGCACTCGACTACCTCCACCAGGAGGACCCGCGCCCACTCAACGTCGGCTTGCTCCTGCACCTGCACCGGCTGCTGTTCTCCTTCACCGACGGCCACGGCGGCTCCTTCAAGACCGACAACAACCTGGTCGTGGACCACAACCCGGACGGCACCACCAGCGTGCGCTTCGAGCCGGTGAACGCCCAGGAGACACCCTTCTTCATCGAGGAACTCGTCGCCCGCACCAACGACACGCTCGACCACGCAGAGCACCACCCCCTGCTGATCGTCGTGGCGTTCGTCCTCGACTTCCTCTGCATCCACCCGTTCGACGACGGCAACGGCCGCATCGCCCGGCTCGCCACCACCTACCTGCTGCACCGAACCGGCTATGGAGTCGGGCGATACGTCAGCCTCGAGCAACTCATCTACGACACGAAGGACGACTACTACGCTGCGCTCGCCGCCTCGACCCACGGCTGGTTCGACGACGGACAACATGACCTGTGGCCCTGGGCCGAGTACCTCCTCCAGCGAATCGACGACGCGTACGAGCGCTTCAGCGCTCGCGTCGCGGCCGGCACCACCCGCGGAACGAAACAAGACCGAGTCCGCGACTTCGTGCTGCTCCACGCGCCCCCAACATTCACGATCGCCGACATCCGCCGGGCCCTCCCCGGCGTGAGCGACAACACCATCCGCCTCGTCCTCACCGCACTCAAGAACGCAGGCCTCATCACCAACGACGGCACCGGCCGCGGCGCCACCTGGCACCGCACCTGAGCCACCACGACGAGAACAGAGACCCGATCCGAGCGCTCCGGCCATCCCTACCGACATCCCTACTACTCCCCGATACTGGACGGACTCAATGGGACCAGACGTATGGGCTTCCCCCGAAATCGTGGAGGGTTTCTGATTGGGTTGAAGTGTCTCATTGGCCTGCACTCTGGTGCCACCCGATCCGCGTGCGGCCCTCTGTGGCGATCTGAGGGGCCGGGTTTCACGCCGCGTTGGCTTGTTCGACGGCTCGGGCGGCGAGGAGCTGTTCGTAGTCGACTGGCGAGCGCATCTCACACGAGCTGTGGCGTCGTCGGTGGTTGTAGCGGTCGATGAACGCGGCGACTTCTCGGCGGGCCTGGTCCTTGGTCGCGAAGTGCCGGCGGGAGAGCAGCTCCCACTCGAGGGTCGAGTTGAAGCTCTCAGCCGCGGCGTTGTCCAGGGCGGAGCCGACGCGACCCATTGACTGGGTCACTCCGAGCGCATCGCAGGCCTCGGCGAAGAGGTCCCCGGTGTATTCGCCGCCCTTGTCGCTGTGGAAGACGACCCCGCGCACGTTGCCGCCGCGCGCGGCTGCGCCCATCTTGAGTGCGCCGGTGGCGAGCTCGGCG
>JALHSW010000050.1 GCA_022865365.1 Acidimicrobiia bacterium
CCACACCGAACCCGGCGAGATCTGCGAGATCGAAGGCACCGGACCCGTCCCGGTGTCGGTCATCGAGCGCCTCGCCACCGAGCACCCCATCGTCGATGTGGTCCTCACCCACGGCCGCGACGTCACCCACATCGCGCACCTCGGGAGAAGCGGCGACACGTTCCTCAACACCGCCATCGAATGGCGCGACCCGCACTGCCGCATCGAAGGCTGCCACGCCACCGACGGCCTCGAGATCCACCACACCACCCGCGTCACCGACCACGGCATCAGCTCCATGGAGACCGAAGTCCGCATCTGTGGCCACCACCACGACCTCGTCACCCACAAGCACTACCAACTCGAAGGCTCACACCAAGCAGGCTGGTGGCTCACACCCCCCGACCGGGCACCACCCCCCGACACCGGCTGAGCGCGCGCCGGCACGCCAGTTGAGTCAGATCAATCCCCCCGGTTGCCGACGCAATCGCGGTGATCGCGATGGTTGTCGCCGTGCGGACCAGCGACCGGCTTGCCACTCGACCGAGACCCGAGGTGACGACATCGGTCGACGCGCCGCGAGAGACGACCAGCTCGTCGAAGAGCGCAGCGCTAGCCGGGCCACGCGGCGCGGAGCCGCTCGAGCGTCGTGGCGAGCGCCTCGGGCATGACCCGGGTTTCGGCAACGCTGGTCATGAAGTTGGTGTCGCCGACCCACCGTGGGAGCACGTGCACGTGCAGATGCCCGGGGACGCCGGCCCCGGCCGCCCGGCCGAGGTTCATGCCCACGTTGATCCCGTCAGGGGCGTACGCGGTACGCACCGCCGTCGTGGCCCGCTGGGTCATCGCCATGACCGCATTCGCCTCGTCGCGATCGAGTCCGTCGAGGTCGCCTTCGTGGCGCAGCGGTGCCACCATCAGGTGGCCCGAGGTGTACGGGTACGCGTTGAGCACCGCGAACGAGGTCTCGTCGCGCGCGACGATCTGGGCCTCGTCGGGTGGAGCAGCCCCGAGCGCACAGAAGAGGCAGGCGTCGGACGCCTCCACGTCGAGTGGTGCAGCCACGACCTCGGCGATGTACTCGGCGCGCCACCCTGCCCAGAGCCGTTCCAGGCTCATGCCCGGTCCCTCATCCCCCGGTCCCTGACGCCCGGCTCAGAACCTCGGCCCCCAGCCGCTCGGCGAAGTCGTCGACGCTGACCCCGCGCTCGGGAGCGTCGCTCCCCCGCCGATTCACGCCGACCGTGCCCGTCTCGGCATCCTCGTCGCCCACGACGAGGACGTAGGGCACCTTCTCGGTCTTGGCCCGCCGGACGCGCGCGCCGAGCGTGTCGGAGTGTGCGTCGTGGAGCTCGACGCGGTAGCCCTCGGCCTGGAGGCGATCGGCGACCCGTGCCGCGTACGCGTGGTGCCGGTCGGCGACGGGAAGCACGACGACCTGCACGGGCGCGAGCCAGGTGGGGAACGCACCGACGTAGTGCTCGACCAGGATGCCGAAGAAGCGTTCGATGGAACCGAACAACGCACGGTGGATCACGCACGGGCGTGCGCGCGTGTTCTCGGGCGTGACGTACTCGAGGTCGAACCGCTCCGGGAGCTGGAGGTCGACCTGGAGCGTCGAGAGCTGCCACCGGCGCCCGATCGCGTCCTTGACGTGCACGTCGATCTTCGGCGCGTAGAACGCGCCCTCACCCTCGGCCACGACGTACGGGATTGCCGACTCGTCGAGTGCGCGACGCAACGCTTCCGTAGCACGGTCCCAGCCGGCCGGGTCGCCGACGAACTTCTCGGGTCGCGTCGCGAGCTCGGCTTCGAACTCGTCGAGCCCGAATGTGCGCAGCAGGCGCAGCACGAACGCGAGCAGGCTCGCGAGCTCGTCGCCGAGCTGGTCGGGCGTGCAGAAGATGTGGCTGTCGTCCTGGGTGATACCACGCACGCGCGTGAGCCCGTGGATCACCCCCGAGCGCTCGAACCGGTAGACGGTGCCGAACTCGAACAGGCGCAGCGGCAGGTCGCGGTACGAACGCTGTCGCGACTTGTAGATCAACATGTGCCCGGGGCAGTTCATCGGCTTCGGGTAGTAGGTCGCGCCCTCCATCTCCATCGGCGGGTACATGCCCTCCGAGTACCACTCGAGATGACCCGACGTCTCGTACAACGATGCCTTCGCGATGTGCGGCGTCCACACGAAGTCGTACCCACCCGCTTCGTGCTCGGCGCGCGAGTAGTCCTCCATGAGCTTGCGGACCATGGCGCCCTTGGGGTGGAACACGGGGAGGCCGCCACCGATCTCGGGCGGGAACGAGAACAGGTCGAGCTCGGCGCCCAGGCGACGGTGGTCGCGACGCTCGGCCTCCTCCAGGCGGTGCAGGTGCTCCTCGAGCGCCTTGGACGACTCCCACGCGGTGCCGTAGACGCGCTGGAGCATCGGCCCGTGCTCGTCGCCGCGCCAGTACGCACCGGCGACCTTGGTGAGCTTGAACGCACCGAGGCGCTTCGTCGAGGGGACATGCGGCCCGCGACACAGATCGACGAACGCGCTGCCGTCGGCACGCGGGTTGCGATAGAGGCTCACGACGGTCCCGTCGCCCACCTCCGACGCGTCCACCTTCTCGATGATCTCGCGCTTGTACGGCTGGTCCTCGAACGCGGCGAGCCCGCCCTCGCGCCCCACCTCGTCGCGCACGAAGGCCTGGTCCTCGTCGATGATCTCGCGCATTCGGGCCTCGATGCGGGCGAGGTCAGCGTCGGTGAAGTGGCCCCCGTCGGGGAGCTCGAAGTCGTAGTAGAAGCCGTCGTCGATGGCCGGTCCGATCGCGTAGCGGGCCCCCGGGAAGAGATCGGTGACGGCCTGCGCAACGAGGTGGGCAGTGGAGTGACGGAGCACCTCGCGGCCGTCGGGGGATGCGGGAACCACGATCTCGACCTGCCCGTCCGCGTCGAGCGGGCGCCCGAGGTCGACCCACTCGCCGTCGACCTTCGCTGCGAGTGCGTCCTTCCCCAGCCGCTTGCCGATCGCGAGTGCGACGTCGCCGGGCGTCGAGCCCTTCGGCATCGCGCGCGTCGACCCGTCCGGCAGCGTGATCGTGATGTCGTTGCGGTCGGAGTCACTCACTGCGACGCAGGATACCTGGGGCAACCCGCGGAGCTGCGCCGGGTTTGCCGAGACTCAGCTCGCCGCGAGCGGAACACCCACGAGCGCGGCGAGCTCGCGCAGGACGACCGGCGCGCTGGCGTCGTCACCACCCGAGAGGATGGCGCTGGCCAGGTCGTCGAGCGCTTCGATCGCTCGGGGCGCGTCGAGGTCGTCGTCGAGCGAGTCGCGCACACGGGCCGCGAACGGGACCGGATCGGCGCCGGTGTCGCGCTCGGCCGCAGCCGCGAGGCGGTGCAGGAGTGCGATGCCCTCGTCGAGGTCGGTGTCGTACCACTCGAACCCGGCCCGGTAGTGGTGGCGCATCAGCGCGAGCCGGATCGCCCGCGGATCGGTCGTCTTCAACAGGTCACGCACGAACACGAGGTTGCCGAGCGACTTGCTCATCTTCTCGCCCTCGTAGCTCACCATCGCGGAGTGCATCCAGTGCCGGGCGAACGGCTCACCGGTGATGCTCTCGCTCTGCGCGATCTCACACTCGTGGTGCGGGAAGATCAGGTCGGTACCGCCTCCGTGGAGGTCGAGCGTCGGACCGAGGCTCCGCATTGCCATGACCGAGCACTCGACGTGCCACCCGGGTCGCCCGACCCCGAACGGTGCACGCCACGCCGGTTCGTCGGCGAGCGACGGTTGCCAGAGCACGAAGTCGAGCGGGGCCCGGCGATGGGGGTCGTCGGGCTTCCCGCCCCGCGTCCGGGCGAGCTTCACCATGTAGTCGTCGGAGTAGTGGGACAGCTCACCGAAGCGCGGGAAGGTCGAGACGTCGAAGTACACGGTGCCGTGGGTGAGGTAGGCGTGCCCGGTGTCGAGGAGCTGCTTGATCATGTCGATCATCCCGTCGATCGACTCGGTGGCGCGCGGTTCGGCGTACGGGGGCCGCATGCCGAGCGCGTCCATGTCGGAGCGGAACAGCGCCAGCTCCGACGCCGCGAGCTCGAGGTACGGGATCCCGAGCTCCCGGGCCTTGGGCAGGATGGAGTCGTCGACGTCGGTGACGTTGCGAACCATGCGCACTTCGTGCCCGAGCTCCTCGAGCCGACGGATGAGCAGGTCATAGGCAAGGTACGTGGCGGCGTGACCCAGGTGCGTGGAGTCGTACGGCGTGATGCCGCACACGTACATCCGCACCAGCTCGCCGGGCTCGAACGGCACGACCTTGCGCTGCGCCGTGTCGAAG
>JALHSW010000499.1 GCA_022865365.1 Acidimicrobiia bacterium
GTGGCGCGCGAGCTGATCCCCTACGGCTCCGCGCCATCAGCCGACGTCCTGCTGGCGTTGGACCGTCGCTTCCAGCTCGGGCTGCTCGATCCGGGGGCCGTCGCACCGATCGCGCGCCTCATGAGCGTCGGCGACATAGTGCTGCGTGAGGACCTCGAGGTCGAGCGGTACGACCTCATCCGGCCCCGCGAGACCATGGTCGTGTTCGGCGCGGGTCCCCACGGGCTCGGCCCATCGAAGTCCTACGGTCCGACGGTCGCCGACCCTGCCATCGTCGACGGTCGCGCGCTCGGTCTCCCGTCGGATGTCCGGTCGCCGGCCGCCGTCGTCGTGACCTCGGGGAAGGACACGCGCCCGATCGTGCGGGCGGAGTCGGGGGGACCGATCCTGCTGGTCTCGGGAGATGCTGAGGGACTCATCGACCTCGCCCAGGTAGGTCTCGTGCAGGACTCCGTCCCGAGTCGCTACTCGGCATCGATGCAAGGAGCGGCGCTCGCGCGTGCGGCGCGCGGCGATGCGGTGCTCGTCGTCACCGACACCAACCGGAAACGAGCCCAGCGCTGGGACAACATCCGAGAGACCGCGGGCTACACCGAACGTGCCGACGAACCACACCTTGTCCCCGATACGTCCGATAATCGGCTCGAGGTGTTCCCCGACGCGGGCACTGACACCTTCACGGTCACGGAGCAGCGTGAGGTCCAGGCCTCGGCGAGCGGCTACGGGATGCGGGGTCGGTACCTGCCCGCCGATCGGGCGGCGCGCGCGTTCGATGGTGATCCGGCGACTGCCTGGCGCGTCGGTGGGTTCGAGCCGGTGATCGGACAGCGCATCCGGGCCGACTTCGACCGTCCGGTCCGCACCGGACGGATGAACCTCGTGCAGCCGCTCACCGGCGCGCGCGATCGGTACATCACGAAGGCGACGCTGCACTTCTCGGGCGCCGACGGTCGACCCGTGGGGGAAGACGTCTCGGTCGACCTGGGTCCCGGATCGCGCACCTCCGAGGGCCAGACGATCCGATTCCCCGAACGCCGCTTCGACCGACTCGAGATCGTGGTCGACGGCGACAACGTCGGCCCGAAGTCCAGCTACCCGCGTGAGAGCCCGGTCGGCTTCGCCGAGATCCGCGTCCGTGACGACAGCCCAGGCGCCGTCGATCGGACGATCGACGAAGTCGTGCGGATGCCCACCGACCTGGTGGACAGCCCCGGCGCTCGGGGTACGGCCCGCGCGCTCGTGTTCGAGATGACTCGCCTCCGGACTCGGCTCAACCCCCCGAACATTGCCGAGGAGGAGGCGTCGCTCGTACGTCAGCTCTTCGTGCCGTCGGCGCGCGACTTCGGCATCGTCGGCACGGCCCGCATCGCGGCGAGCGCACCTGACGACGCCATCGACCGGGCACTCGGCATCCCGGACGCGTCTGCAGGCGGCGTGACCGCGCGTTCGTCGCAGCGCCTCCGCACGACGCTTCGTTCCCGCGCGTCCTCGGCGGTGGACGGGGATCCCACATCGGCGTGGAGCACCGATTTGGGCGACCCGACCGGTCAGTGGGTGGAGCTCGAGCTTCCCGCGTCGACCCGTTTCGACCACCTCGACCTCCAGGTCGTCGCCGACGGTCGCCACTCGGTGCCGACGCGGCTGACCGTGGAGGCAGGTGGGGAGTCGCGATCGGTCGACGTGCCGGCCGTGGTCGACGGGACGGTCGAGGCCGCGACGACGACGGTGCCGGTGTCATTCGAGCCGATAGAAGGCGACCGGGTACGCGTGACCGTCGACGCTGTCCGCCCGGTGACCGCAACGGAGTACTACTCCAACGAACCACAGACGCTGCCCGTCGGCATCGCCGAGCTCGGTTTCCCGGGCGTGCAGCGTGCAGCACTTCCCAGCAATGTTCCGGCCGAGTGCCGTACGGATCTTGTGAGCGTCGACGGCA
>JALHSW010000051.1 GCA_022865365.1 Acidimicrobiia bacterium
CACGACGCCTACGACGAGGTGCTCGCCGTCTGGTACCCGAGCCGGGCCGCGTTCGTGGAGATGACGGACATCGCCTGGTACCGGGATGCGCTCGTGCACCGCACCGCCGCGCTCGAGCACGCGTCGATCCTCGCCTGCACCGGCCCGGCGACTCCCGAGCTCAGACGCCCGGGGGGCTGACCGCCCCGCCGGTCAGGCGACGCGCCCGGCGGCGAGGATCTCGGCGAGATCGGTCGGCGCGAGCGCGGGAGCGAACAGGAACCCCTGCGCACGGGTGCAGCCGAGGTCGAGCAGCGCGCACCGCTGCAGGTCGGTCTCGACTCCCTCGGCGATCACCGTCGCGCCGAAGCTGCGGCCGAGCGCAACGATCGCCTCGACGATCGCGGCGTCCTCGGCCGAGCCGGGGAGCAACTCGACGAAGCCGGCGTCGATCTTGAGCACGTCGACCGGCAGACGCTTGAGGTGCGCGAGCGACGAATAGCCAGAGCCGAAGTCGTCGATCGCGAAGCGCAGGCCGAGCGCGCGGAGCTCGAGCAGGTTCTGGCGCACGACCGGCGTGTCGGTCATCAGCGCGGTTTCGGTGACCTCGATGCACAGAGCCTCGGGTCGGGCGCCCGACTCGAGGAGCGCCTGCCGCACGTCGTCGACCAGCCGATTGTGCCCGAGCTGGCGAGCCGACAGGTTCACGTGCACCGAGAGGTCGAGGTCGGGGTGCTCGACGGCAAAGCGAGCGGTGTCGGCCGCGGCGCGCGCAAACATGGTCCGGCCGAGGTCGACGATGATCCCGGTCTCCTCGGCGACCGCGACGAATTGTGAGGCGTCGAGCATGCCGTGGCCCGGTCGGTTCCAACGCGCGAGGGCCTCGACGCCGAGCAGCGTGCCGTCGCGCAGGTCGACGATGGGCTGGTAGTGCACGAGCAGCTCGTCGCGCTCGAGTGCCCGTCGCAGCGCGGCGTCGACGTCGAGCTGGAACTCGACACGCGATCGCAGGGCGCCGTCGAAGAGCTCGAACCGGTCCCGCCCGCGTTCCTTCGCCAGGTACATCGCGGCGTCGGCCCGGCTGAGCAGCTCGGGACCATGCGAGCCGGCCGATGCGACCGCGATGCCGATGCTGGCGGTCGGGCGGACCTCGTGACCCTGGACGACGATCGGTTTCCCGAGCGCACGCTGGAGCCGCTGGGCGACCTCGCCGACCTCGGCTGGTGTCCCTACGCCCTCGGCGACGACCACGAACTCGTCGCCACCAAGGCGCACGAGCAGGTCGCGACCGCGCACGGCCTCCCGGAGGCGGATCGCGATGGCGACGAGAAGTGCGTCTCCCGCGGGGTGTCCGAGCGAGTCGTTGACGAGCTTGAACCGGTCGACATCGAGAACGAACACCGCGAGCCGACGCTGGTCCCGGTGCAGGAGCCCCTCGAGCCGCTCGAGCAGGACATGCCGGTTGGGGAGTCCCGTGAGGCCGTCGTGGCTCGCCCGGTGGGCGAGCGTCTCGACGGCCCGATGCCGGTCGGTGACGTCGCGCGTGACGATCACGACGTGCTCGACCTCGCCGTGGGGCCCGAGCTCGGGTGCGGCGCGCGACTCCAACCACCGTTCGTCGTCGTGAATCGGGAGCGGGTACTCGTAGGTGCAGGGCCTCCCGCTGTCGAAGACCGCGCGGACCTCGCGCTCCCAGAGGGCGGCGATCTCGGGACTGTTCGCGAAGTCCTCGATGCGGCGACCGACGATCTCGTGGCGCATGAGCCCGGACTGCTGGAGCACCGCGGCGTTCACGTCGACGTGGCGCAGGTCGCGGTCCATCCGCGTGATCGAGTCGGGTGACGTGTCGAGGAGGGCCCGGAGCTGCGTCTCGCGCTGGCGGGCTTCGGTCACGTCTTGGATCGTGCCCCGGAACGCGACGAGCCCGCCGTCCGGAGCGAGCTCGGGCTCGCCGCGCACCACGACGTTGCGCACCACGCCGTCGGGGCGCACCACGCGACACTCAAGCGCGAAGTCGCGGGGGTGTGCGACGACGTCCTCGCCGGTGCCGGTGACTCGGTCCAGGTCGCCAGGATCGAGGATCTCGAGGAACTCGCCGAACGACATCCCCGTCATGTCGGGCGCGATCCCGAAGATGGTCACCATGCCCGGCGACCAGGTGACCGCGTCCGTGGCGGGGTCGAACCGCCACGTCGAGACGAGCGAGATGCGCTCCGTCTCTTCGAGCCGCTCGCGCACGGCCAGGTTCTCGGTGATATCGAGGAACGTCGTGAGCGCGAGGCGCTCGGTCGGCGCGGCGCCGTCGTCGATCAGGGCACTCTGCACCGAGAGCCAGCGGCGGGTGCCATCAGGGCGGTGCACACCCATGATGCCCCGGCTCGGCACCCCGCGGCACAGGGTCAGCATTGCCGGGCGCTCGTCGGCCGGGAGCGCCGACCCGTCGGGGCGGACCGCGAACCAGCGGGGGTCGCGGGAGGTCCGTCCGGCCAGCTCGTCGCCGGTGAGGCCGAGGATGTCCTCGGCGGCCGAGTTCCACTCGAGGATCGCCCCCGTCGCATCCTGGATCACTACGCCGGCATCGAGGTGGGCGACGAGGACGTCGTAGCGGGCGTCGAGCTTCCGGGCGCGCGGGACTACCACGAGCGCCGGG
>JALHSW010000500.1 GCA_022865365.1 Acidimicrobiia bacterium
TGGGCGTCACCAAGGCCGAGCTCGACCACACGCTCTCGCAGGTCTCGTTCACCGGCCTGGTCGCGCTCGATGAGCTCATCGGGCGCGGGAACAGCGACAGCGACACCGGCTCGACCGTCGGCGATCACATCTCCGATCGCGCGTACGACCCGGTGGAGGCCTTCGAGGTCGACGAGATGAAGCACCTGCTCGCCGACATGATCAATCGCATGCCCGACCGCGAACGCCTCGTCCTCACGCTCTATTACTACGAGGCACTCACCCTCGCGGAGATCGGGCGGATGCTCGGCGTCACCGAGAGCCGAGTGTGTCAGATCCACACGAAGGCGATCCTGCAGCTCCGGTCGCGCCTCGTCGAACCCGCCTGACTACCGCCCCATCATCAGGCACCCTGTCACCGGGGACGCCGTCACCGGGGTGAAGCGTCGCCGTCCCCACCCGACACTCCCTCGCTCGTGAACGGGCATCGTCCCGCCCGGTAGCACCGCTCCCGCGCCTTCCCCCGTCCGCGTTCGCGTCCAGGGAGGCCGCCGATGCGTCGATGCCGTCGGTACCACCATGTCTTCGTTGGGGTGACCTGTGTTGTGGTGGCCTGCGTCGCGCTCATCGGGGGTCCGTTCGCCGCGCGCGCCGCAGCGCAGGAGCCCGGTGTCGCCGGGAACTGGACTCCGCCCGTCCCGGGTCGGGTGGTCCGGCCGTTCGCGGAGCCGATCGCGCGGTACGCGGCGGGCCATCGAGGGGTCGATTTCGCCGCGACGGCCGGTGCTTCGGTGCGCGCCGCGAACGACGGCACCGTGTCATTCGCCGGCGACGTCGCGGGCTCGCTGCATGTGGTCGTTGCGCACGATGGTGGCATTCGCACGTCGTACTCGTTCCTGACCCGCGTCGACGTGCGCGTCGGCCAGCTGGTGCGTCGCGGGCAGGTCGTCGGCGCAGCGGGGGGAGTCGGCGACGGGCACGGTGCCGGAGTCCTGCACTTCGGTGTGCGCATCGGCGACCGCTACGTCGACCCGATGGTCTTGTTCCACCCCCGCGACCTCACCCAGCTCGTCCGTCTCGTGCCGGCCGGCGAGCGCGACCCCGGAGGCCGCCTCGACCCCGAGGGCGAGCGTGCGGCGCTCTTGGCCTGGATGAGCGCGCCGGACGGCGACAGTTCGTGCGGTGGGGTCGTCGGCGGGGCCGCTGAGGCGCTCGGCTTTGGCGACGAGGCGTCGTCGTTGTGCGATGTGCTCGGCGCCGCCGCCGAGGCCGGTCTCGACGCACTCCGTTCGTTGGGGTCCGAGGCGGCCCACCTCGCCGACGCGATCGAACCGCTGGTGAAGGAGGTCATCCGGCGGATGGAAGACCTGGGCGAGAGTCTGGCGGAAGCGGCAGAAGCGGTCGCGGGCGAAGCCGCTGATCAGGTCGAGCGAGCGGTGCGCGCCCTCGTCGCGCTCGGGATCCGCACGTACGAGCAGCTCACGTCGTGCCCGCAACCCGACCCGATCGCGAACCCGGCGGGTTCCGGCAACCTCGTGATGGCGGTCGCCGGCCAGGGGAGCCTGCGGAGGCGGCGACCCGACGGCAGTGTCGCCGGGAGCTTCCACTTCGAGCACAAGGTGCTGGGGTACCGACGCGGGGATGTGTCGTACTTCTCGTACGAGGCGAGCTCGGCCACCTATGAGAAGGCAGCCACGTACGGCGACCTTCACGCGAAGGCCCGGCTCCTCGGCGAGCAGATCAAGGCCGCCGCCCGCGCCCAGCCGGGTCGCCACATCGATCTCGTCGGCCACTCCCAGGGCGGCGTCGTGATCGACCTCTTCGTGATGGAGGTCTACCGAGGCCACGAGTCGGAGTACCCACCGATCGACAACGTCGTGACGTTCGCGTCCCCCCATGAGGGCACGCCGGCGGCGAACGTTGCCGCCGCGGCTGCCGACAGCCCATTCGGCCCCGTGGTCGAACCCATCGTCGACGATGAGGCACAGATCCCGCTCGGGGCGCCGGCGTTCGAACAGATCTCCTTGGGCTCGCCCATGATGCACAAGCTTTGGTCGGGACAGGGCCCGCCCCGCACCATTCGGTATCTGTCCATCGTGGGCTCGCTGGATCCAGCCGTACCGTCTGCGGTGGGTGATGTGCCCGGCGCGACGAAGATCGTGGTCCCGGTCGGCTCCGCGTTCAGTCCGCTCGATGATCATTCGGGGATCCTGCGCGACTCCGATGCGCTGAGCGCGGCCCAGGCCCAGCTCTCCGGAGGCGCCCCGGTCGCATCGTGCGGGCCGCTCACGGATGTCGTCGGCACCAGCTACGTCGTGGCCGAACAGGCCGCGGCCGAGATGGTCTCGAGCATCCAGCCGTCCGGCATGCCCTCGCCAGCACCCCTCCCCGCTTCCTCGATCCTCGGCCCCGAAGGACTCCCATGATCCGGTCAGCTCGTCCGTCGACCTTCCGCACGCGCAGTATCACCCTGATCGCGGTCGTGACGCTGGCTGCGTGCGGAGCAACCGAGCGGGTGACA
>JALHSW010000501.1 GCA_022865365.1 Acidimicrobiia bacterium
GCCACCGATGCCGGCTGTGCTCGACGCCGTCATCGCGCGCTTCGCCGAGTCCTTTGGTTACCCCGACGTCGAGCGCCAGGCCGTCTCATTCCGGGGTTCTCGGCACGCTGAGGGACAAGTGTTGGCGCTCAGCGTGCCGAGAAGCCCAGTGGGGGACGTGCAGACGGCGCCGGTGCGGTTGTTGGGACGGCTGGCCGACGCCGGGGTGGAGGCACCGGAGCCCGGTGGGCGCCGGCCCGAGTGGATGCGGGTGAAGGCGAACCTCGGTGAGGAGTACCGCGCCACGCGGCGGCTGATGCGCTTGCTGGAGCTCACGACCGTGTGCGAGGAGGCGGGCTGTCCGAACATCTACGAGTGCTGGGCCGACCGCACGGCGACCTTCATGATCCTGGGCGAGCGCTGCACGCGTGCGTGCGGCTTCTGTCTCGTCGACACCCGCAAGCCGCTCCCGCTCGACGAGGGCGAGCCCGCTCGCGTGGCCGACGCGGTGGCGACACTCGGGCTCGAGCACGCGGTGGTCACCAGCGTGGCGCGTGACGACCTCTCCGATGGTGGGGCGTCCGGCTTCGTGGCGACCATTGCGGCGATCCGTCGGCGTGCGCCGGGAACGCGTGTCGAGGTGCTCGTCCCCGACTGCAAGGGCGATCCGGCGTCACTCGACGCGCTGTTCGCCGCACGGCCCGACGTGCTGAACCACAACCTCGAGACCGTGGCCCGGCTGCAACGCGCCGCGCGGCCGTCGGCCGGCTACGCGCGCTCCCTCGCCGTGCTCGCACGCGCGAAGGACGCGGGCCTCGTCACGAAGTCGGGACTGATCGTGGGCATGGGGGAGACCGGCGACGAGGTCCGCGCCGCGATCGCAGATCTTCGCAACGTCGGCGTCGATGTGCTGACCGTTGGTCAGTACCTCCAGCCGTCCGCGGTCCACCTTCCCGTCGTCCGGTGGTGGACCCCGGCCGAGCTCACCGCGATCGGCGAGTTCGCCGAGGGTCTCGGGTTCTCCCACGTCGAGGCCGGGCCGTTGGTGCGGTCGAGCTACCACGCGAAGCGGGCGGTCGAAGCGGCGTCCGACGTGACGGTCACACCGGCTGCGATCGGGGCCTGATGGGTCGCGTGCTCGACGAGATCACGCCGGCGATCCAGCAGCTGATCGAGACCCAGCACGTGTTCTTCGTTGCGACGGCTCCGTCGGGCTCCGGTGGTCATGTGAACCTCTCACCGAAGGGCCTCGACACCTTTGCCGTCCTGGGTCCCCGCGAGGTCGCGTACCTCGATCTCACGGGAAGTGGCGCAGAGACGATCGCCCACCTCCACGACAACGGGCGCATCACCCTCATGTTCTGCACCTTCGAAGGCGCACCGAACATCGTGCGGCTCTACGGCCAAGGGGAGGCGATTGCGGTCGGAGACCCGCGCGCTCGCGACCTGCGGGCGCGATTCCCCGAGCACCCGGGCGCCCGGTCAGTGATCCGCGTCGATGTCGAGCGCGTGTCGACATCGTGCGGGTACGCCGTGCCGCTGATGACGTACCAGGACGATCGTTCACGCCTCACCGAATGGGCCGAGGGGAAGGGTCCCGACGGGCTCGTCGAGTACCGCGCCGACAAGAACGCCACCAGCATCGACGGGTTGCCGGCGCTCCCTGTGCCGATCGACTGATGGCAGCGACCGACTGATGCACGCGGCACGCCTTCAGCGGGCTCGCGCGCGCATGGACGAGATTGGTGTCGACGCGCTGCTCTGCTCGGTCGGACCGGATCTGCCGTATCTCACGGGCTACGAGGCGATGCCGCTCGAGCGCCTGACCATGCTCGTTGTCCCGCGCGGGTCGGAGGCGGTGCTCGTCGTCCCGCGCCTCGAGGCGCCGCGCGTCGTCGAGCGCCCTGATGTCTTCGGCGTCGAGCCGTGGGACGAGACCGACGATCCCATCCGCCGTGTGGTCGATCACGCGCGGGGTGCGCGCTCCGTCGCCATCGGCGACCAGACCTGGGCCCGGTTCGTGCTCGCTCTCCAGGACGCGTTGCCCGACGCGCGATTCTGCCCGGCGAGCGCGGTCACGGGTCCGTTGCGGGTGGTGAAGGACGCCGACGAGATCGAGGCGCTGCGCGCCGCCGCTCATATCGTCGACGAGATCGCGATCGTGATGCGCGACCGCCCCTTCGCGGGGCGGACGGAGCGCGACGTCCACCGCGAGCTCGTCGAGCGGATGCTCGACGGTGGTCACGAGCGCGCGAACTTCGCGATCGTGGCGAGTGGACCAAACGCGGCAAGCCCGCACCATGATCCGACCGACCGCCGCATCAAGCCGGGTGACGTCGTCCTCTGCGACTTTGGCGGGACGCGGAACGGCTACTGCTCCGACATCACCCGGATGTTCCACGTCGGCGAGCCACCGGCCGAGGTGAGCGACGCGTACGACGCGCTCGTCGTTGCGCAGGAGGCGGGGGTCGTCGCCGCGACGGTGGGTACGCCGTGCGAGGCGGTCGACGCCGCGGCGCGGAGCGCGCTCGTGGATGCGGGGCTCGGCGACGCGTTCGTGCATCGCACCGGTCACGGCATCGGTATGGAGGCGCACGAGGATCCGTACGTCGTCACCGGGAACGCAACTCCGCTCGCGGTCGGCCACGCGTTCAGCATCGAGCCCGGTGTGTACTTCCCCGACCGGTGGGGACTCCGGCTCGAGGACATCGTCGTGGCCCTGCCCAACGGCCCCGAGCGGCTGAACGACGCGCCGCGCGACCTCGCGATCGTGGGCTGAGGGAGCGGTGCAGCTCGATCTCTCCAGTGTGCTGCTCCAGTGGGCGGTCGGTGGACTCCTCGGCCTCTGGATCACCGGGCGGCACCGACTCGTCGGGGTCAGGTACGGGTGGCTGCTGCGCAGCGTGTTCGGCGTGATGGCGATCGGCGCGATCTGGGCCGGCGTAGCCGAGAGTGCCACCGGTGTGGGGGCCACGGTGCGTGCTGTCGGGGCGTCGGCGATGGTGGTGTGCGTCGGGGTAGCGCTCGTGGTGTCGATCGTGCGGCGCAGCGAGCCCGCGCGGATTCCCCCGGCGCTCGACCTCCTCGCGCCCGTGGCGGGCTTCGTCGC
>JALHSW010000502.1 GCA_022865365.1 Acidimicrobiia bacterium
GCGCGACTCCAATGGTCACCGGCTGGTGTACGTACTCACACGACTCCGGTCCGACCCCGCGCAGCGCGGTGACGAGGAGACGTCGCTGCGGCGGGTCATCACGGTGCCCTCGGAGCGCACGTTTTCCTTGACAGGCACGGCCCGACTTGCCGACACGGTGCCCGACGACGTCATCGACGCGGTGCTCGGCGCGGCTGGCGCATCTGACGGCGGTGTGACGGCGAACTCGTCGGGACGCCTCCCGGGTGCGCCCCGGCAACGCGCGCGCGCCGCGTTCGACGGGGACCCGACCACGCACTGGACCGGCACGTTCTTCCAGCAGGTCGGGAGCTGGGTGCAGGCCGACCTTGCCTCGCCGGTGAGCTTCGACCGGCTCGGCCTGGCTGTGGTCGCCGACGGGCGCCACAGCGTGCCCACCCAGGTGCGAATCGACGCCGGGGGCGAGTCCCGGACGGTGGACCTGCCCCCGACGACCGACACCACGATGCCCGACGGTGTCGCGAACGTCCCGGTGACGTTCGCTCCCCTGCACGGCTCCACAGTGCGAGTGACCGTGACCGGCGTTCGCGAGGTGACGAGCACCGACGCGTTCTCGGGGCTCGAGCTCCCCCAGCCGGTCGCGATCGCCGAGGTCGGCATCCCGGGCGTCGTCGCGGCGGGGCCACCCGCCGAGCTTGCGGGCGCGTGTCGGACCGACCTCGTCACGCTCGACGGCGCGCCGGTGCCGGTTCGGATCGTCGGATCGACCACCGCCGCTGTTGCACGCGACGGCCTACGCCTCGAGGCGTGCGGAGCACCCCTTGCGCTCGACCGCGGCGAGCACGTACTGCGGTCGACGCCGGGCCGCGAGACCGGCATCGACGTCGATCGAACGGTGTTGGGCTCCGACCGCGGCGGCGGCGCGCTCGCGCTGACGGCGGCCGGCGACCCGATCCCCCCCGAGCCTGCGACGGGGGCACCCAGGCTCGACGTGCTCGAGTCGGACGCGACGTCATCACGCGTACGCGTGCCGGCCTCCGACACGCCGTTCTGGCTCGTCCTCGGCGAGAGCCACAGCGATGGGTGGCAGGCGTCGGTCGACGGCGGTGACTCGCTCGGCGAACCGACGCTCGTGAACGGATATGCAAACGGCTGGTACGTCGGGCCCTCGGACCACGCCCGCGAGATTCACATCACGTGGGCGCCGCAGCGGGTCGGGACGATCGCCCTGATCGTCGCGATGCTCGCCGTGCTCCTCTGCCTCGGCCTGGTCTGGCGAGGCCGCCGATGGTCGGTCGACGCCGAAGCCGCGCCCCGGATCGAGGAATCTGCGGGCGAGCAGCCCGCGCTCGAGATTCCGGGCGAACCTCGCTCGACGACCCCGCACGACCGTCGGGTCCTCGTCGGCCTCCCATTGCTGGCCACCATCGTCAGCGGCCTCGTCGTCGGCCCACTCGCGGGGCTCGCCACCGGGGCACTCGTCGCCGTCGCCGTGGTCTGGTCCCGCGGCCGCGTGCTGCTCGCGGTGGTATCGCTCACCCTGGTCGCGGCCGGAATGCTCGGCATCGTGGCGACGCAGGCGTCCGAGAACCGGCCGGTCGGCTACGCGTGGACGAGCGGCGAGGAGCGAGAGCACCGCCTCGCGCTCACCGGCCTGATGCTCCTTGCCGCCGACCCGGTGGTCGCCGCGGCCCGTCGGCGGCGCGGAAGGGCACCGGACGCCGCCATCGGCCACCACGCGGTCGACCACAAGTAGGCTGCGACGACCTTTGGAGCAGGAAATCATCATCACGCGATCCGACGCCCGAGCAACGGGGTTCGAACCTGGCGTCGGCGACGGCGCGCCCGCCGGACAACGCTTCCTCCGCGACCCCGTCTGGATCGTCGGGTTCGCCCTCTTCTTCGCGCTCGGTCTCGTCTGGTCGATCGGCAGCCCCCTCTTCAGCGTTCCCGACGAGCCGTCCCACGTGGTGAAGGCCGCGTCAGTCGTCCGAGGTGAGCTCGTCCCCGAGAAGCAGCAGCTGCCCGACGAAGGCCGTGGCTTCCTCCGGGGCGGCTGGACGACCGTGGTGCACGTCCCCCTGTCGTACACGTGGAACACCTCCAGCATCCCGGGATGTCTCATGTTCGACACGCGTATCCCTGCCGGCTGCTCGCCCGGGTTCATCGACGACCCCCGCCCCGCGACCTGGACCAACTTGAACGGCCGGTACCCACCCACCTTCTACGGGCTCGTCGGCTGGCCGACGCTCTTCGACACGGGGACCACGGGCA
>JALHSW010000503.1 GCA_022865365.1 Acidimicrobiia bacterium
CCGACGGCGACGGTCTCGCCCGATGGCAGCGCCGCCTCGACCCCCTCTGGCAACGGGTCGCGGGAGGCTGTCACCTCAGCCGCAACATCGTGCAGATGCTCGCCGCGGCCCGCTTTCGCGTCTCGGATCTCGAGACGCTCGAACCTCGCCGCACGGGCCCGATCAAGCCGTTCCGAATGGGAGTCGCTGCATGAGCGCTCGTCAGGGTGCCGTAGGAACGCTCGCGCTGATCGGCGGTGGGGAGTTCCGCGAAGGGTGCCAGACGTTCGACGCCGAGCTGCTCGCGACCGCGGGGACGAAGGAAGTCGTCGTGTTGCCGTCGGCCGCGGCATTCGAGAATCCGAACCGGGTCATCGAGCGGGCGACGAGCCATTTCGAGGGCCTGGGCGCGAAGGTGAAGCCGCTGATGGTGCTGCACCGCGCCGAGGCAGAGGACCCCAAGCTCGTCGAGGCGGTTCGGCGCGCGCGCCTCGTCTACCTCTCCGACGGTTCGCCGCTGCACCTGCGCTCGGTGCTCAAGGCATCGCTGCTCTGGGACGCGATCCTCGCGTCGTACCACGCGGGTGGTGTGCTCGCTGCGTCTGGTGCGGGCGCCACGCTCGTGTGTGATCCGATGGTGGATCCCCGCGGTGGCGCGTACACGGTCGGACTCGGTGTCGTGAGTGATCTCGCGGTGTTCCCGTACCACGGCACCGCCGCCGGTCACTTGCGTGCACGATCGCTCGACCTGCTCCCCCCTTCGGCCAAGCTCGTCGGCATCGAGGAGGAGACCGCGCTCATCCGGGATCCTTCCGGTGCGTGGCGCGTCGCCGGCGTCGGCGTGGTCAGCGTGTACGACGGGAGTACGTCCATCGACCACAAGTCCGGCGCTTCGATCCCCGATCTTCCCTGATTCGCAGCGCGACCCGGCTCAACGAGGGGTTCGAGGAGGGCGATCAGGGAGCGCTGGACGGCGGGACGACCCCCTTCGTGGTGATCGTGACCTTCTTCATCGTGACCGGCTTGGTGAGCGCACCGTCGCCGCTCTTGGGCGCGAGCCTCTCGATGTTGTTCGCGACCTTCTGGCCGCTGGTGACCGTCCCGATGATGGCGTAGTCCGGCGGGAGCGAGGAGCTCCCGGCACCGGTGACGATGAAGAACTGCGAGCTCGCGGTCCCTGCCGGCTCAGACCCTTTCTTTGCCCATACCACCGTGCCGACCGGGTAGGTCGGCGTCGCGGTCGGTACCTCGGCCTGCACCGTGTAGCCCGGTCCACCTTCGGTGGTCTGGTCGGGGCTCCCGGTCTGGATCAAGTAGTCCTTCGAGGCCCGGAGGACGGCGAGGTCGTCGTAGAAGCCGAGCTGGGCGAGGGACACGAAGTTGTTTGCCGAGATCGGGTACTGCTGCGCGTCGACCGCAACCTCGATCGTGCCGCAGGTCGTGTCGATCGTCGCCGAGTAGGCCTGGGTCGTGTCGATCGTCTGCGCCGGGGCGGTGAGACCGGCGTCCTTGACCGGCGGCGTCTTGACTGAAGCGCACGTCCCGCCGGCGGCGCTCGAGCCGTTGTCGCTGCTGCTGGTGAGACTCAGCACGACGCCGAGGATGATGATCGGTACGGCGATGATCGCGAAGGTGCGAGCCGTCTTCCACAGACGACGCCGCTTCGCGAGCTGCAACTCGTACTCGCGGCGCTGCTCTCGGTTCTGGCGCTGACGCTCGCGCTTGTTGGCCTTGGACACGGCTCGGGAGTCTATGTTCCCGCTCCGCACCTCCGCAGTTCGCCAAACGATGACGCTGCACCCGAGGCCCACCGGTACCATCGATGGTCGTGAGCCTCGTCGTGCAGAAGTACGGCGGCACCTCCGTGGCCGACCCCGATCGGATCAAGGCGGTCGCCGACCACATCGTGGCGACCCGCCGGGCCGGCAAGGATGTCGTGGTCGTCGTCTCCGCGATGGGCAAGACCACCGACGATCTCGAGCATCTTGCGCACGAGGTCTCGACGGTGCCGGACGGGCGCGAGATGGACATGCTCCTCACCGCGGGTGAGCGCATCTCGATCGCGCTCCTGTGCATGGCGATCATCGACCGTGGTGAGCACGCGGTCAGCTTCACGGGGTCCCAGGCCGGGATCCTCACCGATACGGCGCACCGCAAGGCGAAGATCCTCGAGATCAAGGCCGACCGCCTGCGCGACGCCGTCACGGACGGGTCGATCGCGGTCGTGGCCGGCTTCCAGGGAGTGTCCACGACCTCCGACATCACGACGCTCGGTCGCGGCGGATCCGACACGACCGCGGTCGCGCTCGCGGCGGCGCTCGACGCCGAGGTCTGTGAGATCTACACCGATGTCGCGGGCGTCTTCACGGCCGACCCGCGCGTCGTTCCGACCGCACGCAAGCTCGACCGAGTCTCCTACGAAGAGATGCTCGACATGTCGGCGACCGGCGGCCGAGTGCTGGCCCTGCGTTCGGTCGAGTTCGCGCGAAATCACGATGTGCCCGTCCACGTGCGTTCGAGCTTCACGTGGGAGCCGGGCACCTGGGTCGTACAGGAGGACGAGGTCATGGAGCAAGCGATCATCTCGGGGGTCACCCACGACCTGAGCGAGGCCAAGATCACGATCACGCACGTGCCGGACCGCCCCGGGATCGCGGCGCGACTGTTCCGAGCACTGGCCGACGACTCGGTCAACGTCGACATGATCGTGCAGAACGTCTCGACCGAGGGCCACACCGACATCTCGTTCACGGTTCCGAGAGACGATGTCGCGCGTACCCAGAAGGCCGTCGAGCAGATCGTCGACGACCTCGAAGCGAGCGGCTTCTCGGCCGACGAGAACGTCGGACGGGTGTCGCTCGTCGGAGCCGGGATGAAGACCCATCCTGGGGTCGCGGCGGCGATGTTCGAGACGCTCGCGCAGGAGGGCGTCAACATCGAGATGATCTCGACCTCGTCGATCCGGATCTCGTGCGTCGTGGCGTCCGAAGACGTCGAGCGAGCGGTGCGGGTCCTGCACGTCGCGTTCGAGCTGGGTGACGACGGATGAAGGTCGACGGATGAGGGTCGACGGATGAAGGTCGGCGGATGAGGGTCGCGGTCGTGGGTGCGACGGGGCTCGTCGGTGCCGAGATGCTGCGCATCCTCGAGCAGCGTTCGTTCCCCGTCGACGAGCTGCGGGTGTTCGCATCGGCTCGCTCCGAGGGTCGCAAGCTCGAGTTCGGTGGTGGTGAGGTCGCGTGCGAGGTGCTGCGCGACGGGTGCTTCGCGGGTCTCGACCTCGTCATCGTCGACGTCGAGGACGACCTCGCGCTCGAGTGGGCCCCGCAGGCCGTAGCCGCCGGCGCGAAGGTGGTCGACAACTCTGCCGCGTTCCGGATGGATCCCGACGTACCCCTCGTCGTCGCCGAGGTGAACCCCGACGACGTGCACGACGCACCGAAGGGGATCATCTCGTGCCCGAACTGCACGACGATGGTGCTGGTGACCGCGCTCGCCCCGCTGCACCGAGCCGCCGGGATCGAACGGCTCGTCGTGTCGACGTACCAGTCGGTCTCGGGGGCCGGGCAGGCAGGGATGCACGAGCTCGCCGGCCAGTGGACGAAATGGGCCGGCGAGGAAGACATGCTGCGCCGCGCTGCGGTCACACCCGGAGCGCTCGAGTCCGGCGACGTGTGGGACCGGCCGATCGCCGGGAACGTGATCCCGCTCGCCGGCTCGATTCGCGAGCTGGGCTACACGTCGGAAGAGTGGAAGCTCGTGCACGAGAGTCGCAAGATCCTGCACGCACCCGATCTCCGGGTGAGCGGTACGTGCGTGCGTGTCCCCGTGTATGTCGGCCACGCGATGAGCGCGAACGTCGAGTTCCGGCGCCCGCTGGGCCGAGACAAGGCAACGGCGCTGCTCGCCTCGGCGCCCGGCGTCGCGCTGGTCGACGGTGGCAGCGGTGCACCCACCGCGCTCGAGGGGGCAGGGATCGATCCGGTGCTCGTCGGGCGACTGCGCGAGGACCCGTCGCAGGAGAACACGCTGAACCTCTGGGTGACCGGGGACAACCTGCGCAAGGGCGCCGCCCTCAACGCGGTGCAGCTCGCCGAGCTGCTGCCCTGATCGCCGAGCGAGCGGCGAAACGCCGAACGGGGTCGACCATGGTCCAAGAAATCCGATGTCGCGCTCAACATTCCCGGTGTCTTGTGACTTGAGGGTGGTGTGACCGAGGATCAGGCTCTTGCGTTGCCCGGCGGGTCCAGTGAGCCGCCTGGTTTCGAGTCCTGGTACGTGCGTGAGCACCCTCGTCTCGTGACGGTCCTCTCCGCGATGCTCGCGGGCGATCACGCGACGGCTGCCGAGCTCGCCGACGAGACCTGTGCCCGCGCGCTCGAGCGGTGGGATCGTGTCGGGCGGATGGCTTCACCAGGCGGCTGGGCCTACCGGGTCGCCTGCAACCTCGGGAGGCGCCGCTTCCGGCGAGCGCGCCGCGAGGCAGACGCGATCCGTCTGGTGGGCGCGACCCACGATGCTCCGGCGCCCGACTGGAGCCTCGACGTGCGCGCCGCGGTCGAGTCGCTCCCGCCGCGCGAGCGAGAGGCGGTGATGTTGCGCTACGTCGCCGACCTCACCCAACAGGACATTGCCCGCGTGATGCATGTCACGCCCGGCGCTGTCGCCGCCAGCCTCCACGCGGGCAGGGAGAAGCTGGCTCGTCTGCTCGCCGACACTGATGCGGCCCTCGATCCCCGAGAGGTTCCCCATGGATGATCGTCAGCTCACGACGCTGCTCGAGCGGACATACCCGCGTGGGCCGCTCCCGCCGCTCGAACGCCTCGAGCAGCGCGCCGCCGCGATCCGGCGTCATCGCCGCGCGCGCCGCGCCGCGGGCGCGGTTGCGGTGACCGCCGCGATCGTGGTCGTTGCCGTCGTGGTCTGGGTCCCCGGGCTCGACCGCCGGGATGTCCAGACCCCGCTGCGGCCCGTCCCGAACACGCTTCCGACCCAGGTTCCGGACGTCTCGAAGACCCACGTTGTGCTGGTCACGCCCAGCACCGGGCTGAGGGACGGCCAGATCGTGCGCGTGTCGGGTCGGTTCGCGCCTCCCATCGCCGCCGAAGACAGCATCGACGTGCGGATGTGCCGGGCCGGGGTGACTCCGCCGACCGTCAACGACGACTGCGACGGAACGACCGGTCAGGGGGCGCGTCGCATTCCGCTAGCAACCCTGCCGTTGCGGCGTTATCCGTACCTGGTGCGCCGCACGATCACGGTCGGCGGCCAACCCGTCGACTGCGCCGCGGAGCCCGGCTGTGTCCTGTACGCGGACAGTGGGGACCGTCTCAAGGGTCCGATCCACTCGCGATACCAAGGCAAGTACGGCATCGCGCCGCTCGTCTTCGATCCCGTCGCACCACCGCTGCCCGGCCCGATCGTCACGGTAAGGCCACCCGACGGGCTCCGCGACGGCGATACCGTCACCGTCCGGGCTCAGCACTTCCGACCGTTTGGTTCGGTCGGGGCCACCGTGTGCGTGAAGGGCACCGATGTGTGCGACGCCGTGAACGTGCCAGTTCAGCGGATCGGCCCCAACGGCAGCCTCTCGCTCATCCACCCGGTCTGGTCCGTGTTCTCCTCGGCGGACGGTGCGCTCCAGGATTGCCGCGCGGTGGCGTGTGTCGTCCGCTTTGGGACCTACGACCGTTCCACGCTCTTCGACGTGCCCGTCTCCTTCGCGCCGGGCAGCCCGGCTTCGTACCCGAGCCTGACCCTGGAACCCGCAGGTCCCTATACCGACGGACAGCAGGTCACCGTGACGTTGCACGGCTGGCCCGGCTCGATCGGCCGGCGCCCCGACCTCGCGATCCCCAACCTCGTCATCGGACAGTGCGCGCGCTCGGGTAGTGGCTATCTCTCAGCGGCGGTGTGTCCCGGTGAGACGTCGCTTCACCCCGAACCCGACGGGCGCTACACCGCGACACTCGCGTTGCACCGCACGATCTCAGAGAACGTGTCCGAACCGATCGATTGTACGCAGCTCGGCAACTGCCGAGTCGCTCTCGCCCTCGCCTCTACCGGGGGCGAGATTCCGCCTGGCGTCTTCTTCACCGTGATCCTTGGGGTCGACGTCGTTGTCAACTGACGACGGCCCAGGCGTTGCGCGCCTCTTCTCATCGTTCTGCTGCAGGGAACACGTGGTCGGGCTGCCGGGATTTGAACCCGGGACCTCTTCGTCCCGAACGAAGCGCGCTGCCAAGCTGCGCCACAGCCCGTTCGAGCCGCTCACCTTAGTCGTCGGGTCCGTTCCCCTTGCCCGGCCTACGTCGGGACGGGATCGCCCACGAGCTGCTTCACCGTGCGGCGCAGCGTGCCCGGATCGACCGGTTTCACGAGCTCGGCTTCGACGGCGGCGCGCTTGGCGAGGAACCGGTCATGTTCGCGGTCGAGGAGCAGCAGCACGGGGACGTGCGGGAGCCGATCGAACGACTCCTCGAGGTGCAGGTCGATCGCAGTCGCGACCCCACCTTGGTTGGCGATCTGCATGTCGAGGATCACGAGGTCGGGCGTGTGCTGCTTGACTGCTTCGCGCACATCCTGACCGCGCGTGACCTCGATGACCACTTGGTTCGGGACGACCAGCGCGGCGCGCACCTGATTGCGCACCCAGGCGCCGTCGGCAGCAACGAGGATCTTCATCGGCGCCGACACTAGTTGGCGGCGATCACCGCTCGTCTTCTCGACGAGGCGGGCCCGGGGCGGGGGCCAGGAAGTGCGCGACCGCGTCCAGGGCCGCGAAGTCGACGACATCATGGGCGAGGGACGGCACGTATACGACAGCCCCGGCTCCGATGCGCTCGCCGGCGTTGGCCAGCCCGGCACGTTCGCGCTCGCCGAGCGACGCGTAGCTCGCGAGGTTCTCGTAGCGGGCCGCCAGTCGAGTCCGCGCGGCGCGCGTCGCTGCGTCGGTCTCCGAGCCGCCGAGCTCTGCCAGCTGTACGGCGCGCTCGCGCAGCGCGGCGACCTGGTCGGCCTCGCCAAAGGTCGGGTGCACCCGGTTCACGACCAGCGCAGCAACGCCGAGGTTCGACTCGCGCAGTCGCGTAGCGAAGAACTCTGCTTCGTCGACCGCGTCGCGCCGCGGCGAGGTCACCAGCACGAACGCCGTGTTGGCGTCAGCAAGGAGCGCGGTGACGCTGGCGGCACGCTCGCGAAACCCCTGTTCCATCCCCTCGAATGCCCGGAAGAATGCGATGACGTCGTCGATCACCTCCGTGCCGACGACCCGCCCGACGGTCCGGAAGAACGTTTGGACCGCGACCCCTGCGGCCCGGAGGTACGCCGAACGCGGCGGCATCATCAGGAACCGGAACACGCGGTTGTCGAGCAGGCGCGTGAGCCGCGCCGGCGCGTCGAGGAAGTCGAGCGCGTGTCGGGTCGGCGGCGTGTCGACCACGATCAGGTCGTAGCCGCCTTCCGCGTGGAGCTCGTGGAGCTTCTCCATCGCCATGTACTCCTGCGTGCCCGAAAGTGCACCGGCGATGTTCCGGTAGAAGCGGTTGTCGAGGATGCGCCCGGCTTGCTCGGCATCGGTCGCGTAGGTGCGGACCAGCTTGTCGAAGGTCG
>JALHSW010000504.1 GCA_022865365.1 Acidimicrobiia bacterium
CCGCCCGTCTCGAGCGCCTGGTCTCCGAGTGTTCCGTCGCGAAACGGCTCATCACTCTCGCGTGGTGAGGTCGGCTTCGATGTCGACCTCGCTCGCAGTGGTCCCGTCGATCACCATCGTTCCCGACACGTCTGGGGTGCGGCCGAACGCCGTCTGTGCGCCGACACCCGCGAGCTCCTCGTTCACCCGATAGCCGACGAAGGCACTCGAGAAGTCGTCGAAGGAGCCGACGCTCGTGTCGACGGTCCACGTGCCGCTGAGCGAACTGCCGCCGGTCGTGTCGCCCTTGTCGACCGACTCGGAGGCGTTCTCGACGTTCACCGGGGGGGAGCGGTGTCGCGGAACACGAGTACCAGATCGCGACGCCGCCGAGGACCAGGAGCGCGGCCGCGGCGCCACCGATGATCCAGCACTTCTTGCGCCCGCGGGTCGAGCCGCTCGATGCAGCGGGAGCCGGGGTGGTGGGGGTGTCGGTCACGAGCAGGCTTCGTTCGGGGCTTCAGTCGTTCGCGAAGCCGGCTGCGGTGACGAGGGGGAGGTCGGTGTGCGTCACGATACCGGGTGGAGCCGCACACACCGCTGGGATCGCGTTGACGGCCGGCATGGCCGTCATGATCATGCCGAGCCCCATGAAGTCGGGCTCTGACCAGTCTGTGGGCGGCAGGATCTGGAGCTGGCTGCGCACCCGCGGCTCACCGTCGATCTCGACGAAGTACCCGTGGCGCAGCTTCCAGTCGGGCTCCATGTGCTCGCCCATCTTCCACTGCACGCGGCATTCGATGAGCCGCCGCTCGCCAACGATGCCGAACCAGCATGCCGACACTCCGGCGACGGTGCCTTCGGGGATCTCCATCAACCCGAGGTCCATCGTCCGGGTCGCGCGCGCGTACTCGACCTCGAAGCCGATCTCGTCGAGCTCGACGCCGAGCGCGTCGCCCATGAGTGCGACGGCGTCGCCGAACACCGCGCTCCCGGCCTCGGTCGTCGCGGCCGTCGCCGGCGCGGCGGGGTCATGCGCGAACCCGACCGACCGCTGGGTGTCGGCGGACGCGTAGCCCGAGGCGTCGGCTGACTCGAGCACGGTGATGCGATCGACGCGATCGCAGATCCCGGCCGAGACGAGCGCGAACAGGTTCGCGAACCCGGGGTTGATGCCGGTGCCGAACAAGCTGACCGATCCGGCGCGGGCGGCGGTGTCGAGGCGCGCCACCGCGCTACTGCCGAACGCGCGACCGGTGATGAAGCCGGCGGTCGAGCACACGTTGATCCCGGCCGCGAGCAGTCGACACATCTCGTCGACATCGGGCCACAGCGGGTTGTAGCTGACGCACGCGGGCGTGAGCGCGAGCAAAGCCTCGACATCGTCGGTCGCGGTCACTCCCACCGGGTCGAGGCCGACCAGCTCGCCGACATCGAGGCCTGCCTTCTCGGCGCTCCACGCGAAGCAGCCGACGAGCTCGAGCCCGGGATTGCGCACGACGGCGCGCAGCGCGCGGCGCCCGACGTTGCCGGTCGTCCACTGGACCACTCGCAACCGTTCGCCGGCTGAGCGCACGTCCACCTCCCGGGGGCAGGTGAGGACGGTACCGTCTGTGACCGAACCCGGACCCGGACCCGGACCCGGACCCGGACCCGGACCCGGACCCGAGAGCAG